>JASGCF010000055.1:6434-9009 GCA_030054275.1 Limnohabitans sp.
CCGACAACATCGCTTCACGACGACGGACTGCGTTGACGGACTGCGTTGACGGACTTCGTTGACGGACTGCGTTGACGGACTGCGTTGACGGACTGCGTTGACGGACTTCGTTGGCAACCACTGATGTGCGCGCTGCGTCAGCGAAGCGGGACATCGGTGATCGCAGCGCCGTTCGTACTCAGAATCTGTACTTCGTGTACACCTGGACCTTCTGGTTCGCAGAAACTCCACACAAGTTTTTTGTCGCGGGTGACTTCAAGTAGTTTTGTTCGATCGGCGCCAATGGCGTAACTACAGATGACGGTGTTTCCGTTCGGCAAACGCTGTGCTCCGCACGGATCGTTCAGAAGCGGCTTGGCGAAGTCCGTATTCGACAACTGCCAAACGATTGCACCTTTCGGATCAAACTCTACGACGATGTTGGCATGTGTACAGGTCACAAGTGTGTTGCCGTCGGGTAGCCGAATGGCTGTGAAAGGCCAAGCATCGGGCGGATCGTTCGGTGTTTTGAACTCTGCAAGGATGGCACCCGACGGTGCATACTCGCGAACGACTTTGTCGAGTAACTGTGGTACGAGGTAGTTGCCATTGGGAAGTACGCGCGTCATGCGCGATTCCATGTGATGGTTCGAGGTCTGCGATGTCAGGGGTGTCTCGTGCTGGATCGCACCCTTTGCGTTGACTTCGACAACGCGCGGTCGATCGCCTGCCTCGACAAGCATGGTGTTGCCATTCGCAAGCCGCTGCGCAGTGTTGATTTCACTTTGCGTGCCAACATACTCGAAGACGATTTTCCCACTTTTCCCGCTTTCCCCGCTCGAATCGGGAACAAGTTCAACAACGGCACCATGTGGACGCGCATCACTCTTTGAAAGGACAAGCAAGATGTGTCCGTTCGCGAGCAGTTGCCCGTCGCGCGAACTCTCTGGATATGTCCATGAGGTGCGACCGTCTTCTTCGACGATGCGTGTTTGGCCGCCTAAGGCCAGAAATCGGTGAGCGATGGCTTTCGACGGAACGGGCTCCGCTTGGATCGCCAGAACCGAGACTGGCAGCAGAACGGCGAGCATGGCAAAGGGAGTGTTCATCGCAGTGTTCCTTCAGGGAGATCGAGACACCAACCGGTGCAGAGGTTGTCTCCAAGTACTGACCGGTCGTCAAGCATCCACACAACGCGCTTCTCGCGAGTGACTTCGATCATCTGTGGGTTGGCTGCGCCGGCGTGGGTATTGCCAAAGTCGATGTTGGCCTTTGGTTGTACCCGAAGACTTGTGACCCAACTTCGATGCATGGGGCGGCCGTCCAATCCCACACGATGTGCGTGTCGGGTGTAACCTCAAAGTTGCGATGGGCCGATGTTGTCCCTGAACTTCGTTGAGCGTCTTTGGGTGCCTTTCCCTCAGATGATGGATCACGCTTCGATGATACTTTTCCTGAGGATACTCCTCCCGAGCATACTTCTCCATGCTTATGAACGACTCAAAGCCGCTCCAACGCGCCCATTGCGTTGCACTCCTTACCGCATGCTCTTGGAGCCTCCATGGTTGTCGCCTTGCTCCAAGAACGCTCGATACGCGCGACGCAGCAGGGGTGTATGCCTTGATCTCGGTCGATGGCAAAGGGCTTCCCGCGATCGTCGAGCATGGCAGTGACTCGGTCGAAGTACGAGCGGGGCAACTCGAGATCAGCGCCGATGGATTGTGCCAATCGACGACGGTGTTTGTTCCGCCGTCAGGCAGCGTGATCACGCGCGAGGTGCAGGCTGCATGCGTTGTCGATCGCGTTGTGGACGGCGAACGATGGACGATGCGGTGGCGAGGTGCAGGAACGACCACAGGCATGCGCGTCGGTGCGACCTTCACGATGCACAACGAAGGCTTGAACTTCGTGTATCGCAAGTGAAGGCGATGGCGCTTCTACGGCGTCGCCTCGGGTCTCGCGAGTGCGCGCACCTGCGTCACTTTCGGAAGGCGGATTGTTCGGCGTGGATGGAGCCGACCGAACTCCTTCAAAGTGTTGAAGAGCGACTCGATCGGTGTGGCGCCAATTTTGTCGCACGGCTGTGCTACGGCACGCCGAGTTTCGGCCCGCATCGATGCAGTGGTGACATGGTCGCTGCACGATTTGCGTGAAGCATGATGTGCATCCGATGTGTCGTGAAGCCATGTTGGCAGCACGGTTGGGTCCGTTCCCGCCATGTGTGCGGCAGGCGTCGATGGGACGCCGAGCCGTCGAGCAAGACATTCATGCGCGAAAGTCAGCGCAAATACACGCAAACAGGAGTTTTTATGCATCTCGCTTCTAGCACCGTTCTCGCAGCCACCATCGCTCTTGCAGCCGTGACAGCCCCAGCCTCAGCTGCACTTACGCTCACCAACTTCTCGATCACCGCGTCGCGCATTTCGTTCGACCTTTCGGGCACGATCACCGCGCAACAGGCTGGCAACTCGGAAATCCGTATCGTCGATAACGCCGACGATTTCTGGAATCTCCAAGGGCTCACGCCATGGACCGCTGTCGACCGATTCCTTGATTCGTACAACGGCCCAGCGCTTTCGATCGGCGCGTCCGACCT
>JASGCF010000055.1:9109-12031 GCA_030054275.1 Limnohabitans sp.
CCAGGCGCGATCGCGCTCCTCGGCCTCGCGGGCCTCGCGGGTCGTCGTCGCCGCTGATCTTGAGTCGACCACGCCAACGAAACGACAAGGGCGAGTCCAAACGGGCTCGCCCTTGTTGCATGTATTTCGTTGAAAGTTCTGCGCGTCTGGGGTACTGGGTTCTCTTCGCACTTACTGCTCTTCGCGCTTGAATTCAAAGCGTCGCGGCGTTCCGCCCTTCATGTATCCGATGGTGGCGCTGAGCTCGCCCTCCGCTGAGAGCTCGTACACAATTCGCTTTGGGTAGTCATGGCGCGGGTTGTCGAACACCGCGCGACTCGGTGTGAGTTCGGTGAGCACGAATTCAGTTGCGGTTTTTCCGCCGGGTTGTGCGACATACATCAGTCCGCCGTCGCGCTCCACAACGCGCAAGTATTCAAACGCGACCATCTTGCCGCTGGTATTGACGCTGCGCGAAACGCCAAGCATCGCACCGCCGAGCGGGGGGCTCCAACGCTCTTCGATCGAAGAACCCGAACTTCGCGTTCCCACCCACGCGCCGGCAAGCCACGCGAGAGTGGGCGCCAGTCAGTTTCGGAACTGCATGTTTCGAGACCGTTCGGAACAGTGGAGAGGTCGATCTGTTGCGGAATCGATTCTCTGGATGCATTCCGTTCTTCGATGAAGCGATTGCGTTGGCTCGATACTCGTTTCTGAACTCTGTTTCCGAACTCATTTTCGAGGAGGTCACTCACCTCGCCCCTCAATGCTCGATCGCGCGCACATTTCGCCGCGGTTCGACGGTGCGGTGCTCACCGCCATGAACTATCTTCACACCTCGAACAAGAACGAACCATGCCGACTCTTCATGACCCGCTGCGCCTTGGCGCGCTTGATGTTCCGAACCGCATCTTCATGGCGCCGCTCACGCGATGCCGCGCCGAGGCCGGCGATGTACCCAGCGCGCTGATCGCCACGCACTACGCACAACGCGCTTCCGCGGGACTCTTGATCGCAGAAGCGACGATGGTTGCTGCGGGTAACGCGGCATTTCCTGGTGCGCCTGGCGTTCACTCGGCTGCGCAGGTCGCGGGATGGAAACTCGTCACCGACGCTGTGCACGCGGCGGGGGGGCGGATCTTTCTTCAAATCTGGCACGGCGGCCGCGCGTGTCACCCTGCGCTGAACGCGGGCGCCATACCAGTTGCGCCAAGCGCGATCGCGATCGAAGGCGAGACCTACACGCCCGAAGGAATGAAGCCGCATGTCACGCCGCGCGAACTCCGCGATGACGAGATCCCCTCGATCGTCGAGGCATTTCGTACAGCTGCGCGCCACGCGAAAGCCGCGGGGTTCGATGGCGTCGAGGTGCATGGCGCGAACGGCTACTTACTTGATGAGTTCCTGCGCGATGGCTCGAATCGACGAAGCGGCCCATACGGCGGGTCGATCGCGCACCGCGCGCGGCTGCTCCTTGAGGTGGTCGACGCGGCGTGCGAAGAGTTCGGCGCGGGCCGTGTCGGCGTGCGGATCTCGCCACTCAATAGTTACAACAGCATGCAGGACTCAGATCCCATCGCGCTCGCGTCGTTTGTTGCGGCGGAACTCGATCGACGCGGCATCGCGTACCTCCATCTCATGCGGAGCGACTTCTTCGGCAAGCAGTCGGGCGATGTGGTGACGCCCGTACGAAAGGCGTTCCGCGGAAACCTCGTTCTCAATATGGGCTTCACGCCTGCGGAAGCGGCCGCGACGGTCGCCAGTGGCACCGCCGACGCGATTGCCTTCGGCACAGCATTTCTCGCAAATCCCGACCTACCCGCACGGATCCGCGCTGGTGCCGCGCTCAACACGCCCGATCCGTCGACCTTTTACTCGCCGGGCGCAAAGGGCTACACCGACTATCCGACGATGGGCTGATCGTCCGTTGTCTTTAACCCATGCACCGTGCGCGTCGAGCGAAACTCAGCACAGCGAAATTCACGCGTTCTTCGGCTCCCACTGCGCGGGTTCCAAGAGCGCCGTTTCGCAGCCGGTTGGATCGAAGGTTGGTTGCCATCGACCGACGCCCGGAATCGGCATCAGGTCGCACGGCAGCGTGGCGCCGAGGTCTTTCGCGCGCGATGCAGCTGGCTCGATGGCGTTGACTTGCACATACGGATACCAACGCGCGCGTTTCCATGGATGCGCGTCGTCGTCGCATCGCTTCCATAAACTCGCAACGGGGTGGCCGTTCGCATACGCGATCGTGACCGTGAAGGGGCCCATGTCTTTATCTGTCGCGGTCCAACCGAGCACATGCGCAAGGAATTCGGCGCTCGCCTTTGGGTCTGGCGTGACCAACTCGCACCAACACATGAAACCGTGGCCGTACGGATTCACACCGTCGGTGGCGCCGGGTGCCGCGGTGAAGAGCCCGAGCGCCGCGCCATGCGGATCTTCGATGATCGCGCCGCGGCCCATGCCATTGTCGTGCGGCGCTGTGATCGAGCGCGCGCCTCGCGCGATCGCGCGGGCGTAGGCAGCGTCGGTGTCGTCGACCGCAACAAACGGGAGCCAATGCGGCCCACGCTCGACGAGTGGCGCGGGGCAACTTGCGAGTGTGCGTAGCGACCAACGGTGATGCTCTCCACAGTTCATGAGGTGCATCGTGTTGCCGCACGGGAGGGGGATTGCGGCGTGTTCGCCGCCGACGAGTGCGGTCCAGTATTCGATGGCGCGCTCGGGAGCCTCGCTGTGATGTTCGAACCAGCAGAACATCCCGTGTGTGACGGGAACAGTCATGACGCTGGGTTGGGTCGAGCCGGAAACTGCGGGCGAAGTGCTCATGTTTTGCCGTGGTGGTGGGGGAGAGGTGCGCTCCGAAGCGTGTACGAACGGCGCGGCGGTTCACAGCCTCGCCTGCGAGACGATACCAACGACGGTCGACGGTTGACGGTTCAC
>JASGCF010000056.1 GCA_030054275.1 Limnohabitans sp.
TCCTTGCTGAATTCGCAGCGTTCGCGCCGCTCCTCTCTGGCGTCGATGACGAGCGACTTCGCCCGCTCGCAGATTCGATCGCCTCGACGGTGCGTACGGAACTGGCCACAGATATGCGCGGTTTCTCGTCCGCGCTGCGTCAATTGGCAACGCGCGCGGACAGCGCGTTCAGCGCGATCCGCATCGACACCCAAACGCTCCAAGGACTCGCCACGAACGGCGCACACGGGAGCTCACACGGGGGCTTCCACAGGGGCTCACACGGGGGCGACGAGCGGCCTCGCGATCTTGCACGATCGTTCGCGCAGGAAGTCGCCCGGCTGGGCGCGGTTGGAACTTCAGCGGATTCGAGCACCCAACACGATGACGGGGCGCGGATTCCTGAAATCCGTATTCCTGAAATTGAAGTGACCCCTGCTGCCGCGATCGCTGTGAATCGTCCGATCGAACTCGAAGCGATCACGGACAACGCGTAACGCCCTGCGAGATTCTGCACTCCAAATCCAAGCACGCGGCGGCCCACTCGGCCGCCGTGTGTCGTTTTCAGCACCAGCGAAACGCAACATTTTGCAGCGTTGTTGCTGATTTTCATTTCTCCGGACGCTTGCGCCAAAGTCAGCCCCTGCGAAGGCCGACGACAGCAGCATGACGCCGTACACGCTTTCGACATCCAACCGCGAGACCAACCTGTCCCAGTTCGTCGCGATCGAGCGTTGCGCGAAGGGTCTGCATGCACGCATCGTGTGCCCAACAGTTGGACAGCGCGAGGCGCCGATCATTGCAGGCGAAATCGCCGAAGCGTTGGAACAAGCGAACATGCCGCGCGGCAGTTCGTTTGTGTTGGATTTGTCCGGCGTCACCATGCTCACCAGCATGGGCCTTGGCATGTGCGTCGACTTGCGTCGCCGAGCGGATGCAGCGAAGTTCAAGCCGTATCTCACAGGTTCGAGCCGATCGCTCCTTGATCTCTTCCGCATGATGAAGATCGACCGCCTCTACACGGTGGTCCACGGCCGCGACGAGCTCGGCGCGATTCTTGGCTAAGCCCTGTCAGACCGATCCGCCGCACGCGATACTTTGCAGGCGCGGAACGGCCCAGCGAAAACAACCGTATTTCCGCTGCGACCTGCTTCCTCTCTCGCGCTACCATGCGTGTCCCTATGGGTCTTGAAGCAGCACTTCCAACCGACAGTGTCGTCACCACGCAACTCAACCGCGTCATCAACTGGGCGCGTCGTTCGAGTGTGTGGCCTCTTCCGTTTGCGACCGCTTGCTGCGGCATCGAACTGATGGCAACCGCGTGCTCGCGCTTCGACCTTGCGCGCTTCGGCGCAGAGGTCATGCGCTTCTCGCCGCGACAAGCCGATCTCTTGATCGTCGCTGGCCGCGTGAGCGTGAAGACGCTTCCCGTCTTGCAGCGCATCTACATGCAGATGGCCGAGCCGAAGTGGGTGATTTCGATGGGCGCGTGCGCGTCGACCGGTGGCGTGTTCGACACCTACGCGGTCGTCCAAGGCGTCGACCAGTACATCCCCGTCGATGTCTATGTGCCGGGTTGCCCGCCGCGACCAGAGATGCTCATCGAAGGCATCATGGCGATTCAGCGCATCATCGATGAAGACAACATTCCGCGCGATCCGACCGGCAAGCGTCTGCCGCTGAACATCGCACTGACGCCGAACTACGAAGTTCGTCCGCAGCCAGTCCCGCTTGGTATCCAACTGCCCGGCCCTGCTGCAAACCGCACCGCAGGCGGCGTGTTCGTACCATCTCGCGCATGAACTTCTCTCATGTCTTCCTCGCAGCCTGCGCAGCACTTTGCGCGGGCTGCGTTCTTTTTGGGCAGGACACGAAGCCACCAGCGGCAGCGACACCGGAGACGGTGGCGGCAGCAGACCCGTTTGCGAAGATCGCGTCGGGCGAGACGCTCGTCGCCGATCCCTCCGGCAAGGGCGAGGTCGCCTACCGCTACCGGCTCATCGAGCCGCTCCCCGAGGCGATCGCCGATCCCGGCGCGCGTGTGCCACTTGTGGTCTTCTTGCACGGTTCGGGTGAACGCGGCAGCGACAACCGCGCGCAACTCAAGCATTTCGCGGGCGCGTGTGCGTCGGACGAGTTTCAAACGAAAGCACCGTGCTACCTGCTTGCGATGCAGTGCCCCGCGGGCGAAACATGGAGCCCGATCGATATCAAGGCGATGCGCGAGCGCGGCGAAACACCGAAGGCTGCAAAGGAGCCCACGAGGGCCATGCGTGCATTGATGCAGGCGATCGACGAGGTCGTCGCGACAAAGGCCGTCGACCCAACGCGCGTGTATCTGACGGGCCTCTCGATGGGAGGATTCGGCGCATTCGATCTCGCGGCGCGCAGGCCCTGCATGTTCGCGGCCGTTGTCCCGATCTGCGGCGGCGGTGATCCGGCGACGGCGGCGACAGTGGCGCGTGTTCCGTTCTACATTGTCCACGGCACCGACGACCCGGTCGTACCTGTGGCGCTCTCGCGCGCCATGCGTGAGGCAATCGCGGGTGCGGCCGCCGAAGCTGCGCGCGTCGATCATGAAACGGCGCGCGAGAAAGCACGCGAAGCAACTGATGCGCCCAAGCCGATGCCGAAGCGCGCTCCCAACCCCATGTACCGTGAGTACGACAAGGTCGGCCATGACTCGTGGACGCCCGCGTATCGATTTGGTGACGACGGCGTCCTCGACTGGATGTTCGCGCAGCGGAAGTCCTAGAAACTGCCTGGTTGAGTCGCGGATCCCGATGTTGCCCGCACCAGACGCAGCCACTTCCGACGCTCTCCGATAGGCCTCAATCTCGCTGTTTCGCGGGTTCTTTACCTTTCGGACTGGCCGCGCCTCCGCGCTCCTGCAGAATGGGGGCGGCGATGTCGCATCGCGCTTCCGTGCACTTCCCTTGACCAGAATCCGCATCTCGGTGGATGACCAGCATGCTTCAACCAACACGAACTCATCGGCTCGTGCGCATGTTCGCGCTCTTCGTTGTGGCATCATGCAGTACGTTCGCGTTCGCCCGGAGCACGGGCGACAACTGCTCGAACCCGCTCATCGCCCGTGAAGGTCTCAACGAACCGATCTCGACCGCATCGATGACCGCGTCCGCCGACCCGCCGGCGAACGGCCCGTGTGCATACCTCAACTGGACGCCAACGACGAAGGATGCGTGGTGGGTGTACAACGCGAAGGGGCCGGGACTCCTGACGATTTCCTTCTGTCCGTCCGACTACGACACGAGTGTGGTCCTCTATCAGGGGACGTGCGACACCCTCGTGCGGATCGCCTGCGATGACGATGGATGTAACCCAAGCGGCCCGGTCTATCAATCGCGGCTCGATAGCGTCGCAGTCGCGGCTGGACCGGTCTATATCCGAGTCGGCGGCTATGCGGGCTCCACCGGCACCGCGCAGTTCGTTCTGTCCTTCGAGGGGCGTGGAGGCGCCGTACTTTTCGGCTCCAATACCGCTGGACAGACCACCCCGCCGACAGCACTTGGCGAGATTGATCATCTTGCGTGCGGGTCCACGCATGTGGTCGCACAATCGGTGACCGGCGTCGTCCGAGCCTGGGGGCAGAACAGCAGTGGCCAGTGCACGATTCCACCCGACGTTGCGAATGTGCGGCGGGTCTCCGCTGGTGCGTACAACTCCGCAGCAATTCTGGCGGACGGTACGGCTCGGTGCTGGGGAGACAACGAGTGGGGGATACCGACGGTCCCCGCGGACCTCGGTCCAGTCGAGGATATCGCGATCGGCTCGGCCCACGCGGTGGCGCTGCGTCGCGACCTCGCGGTACGGAGCTGGGGCAACAACGACTTCGGTGAGACGACGATTCCGGCAGACCTCACCCGCGCGGGAGCGATCGCCGCGGGCTTCACGCACAGCGCGGCGATCAAGCTCGATGGAACAGTCGTGTGCTGGGGCAACAACGCGCAGGGCCAGCAAGCCGTGCCTGCCGGTCTCGGCGCGGTTCGCAGCATCTGCGCGGGAAGAAGCTTCACCGCATGCGTCACAAACTCAGGCCGGGTGCAGGCGTGGGGACAGCACTTCCTGCCTCTTGGAGCGCCCGCCCTGGACAGCGGAGTCAACCTTGTCCGCTGCAATTCGAGCGCCGAGGGAGTCGCCTTCGTGCTCCTTGACGACGGGACAGTTGTCTTTCAGACGTTCAACGGTCTTGCAGTACCCCAAGCGCTTGGTGGCGAGCTTGAGATCGATCGGGGTGCCGCCTTCGGCGCCGCAGTCTCCGCACGCGACTGCAACGCCAACTCGATTGTTGATGTGCTTGAGGCGAGCGCATTCGACTGCAATGGAAGCGGCCTCCACGACTGCTGGGAGATCACGGCCGGATTGCTTGAGGATTGCAACGACAACACGCTGCCGGATGAATGCGAGAAGCAGTTGACGATCTACCGCAGCGAGGCTTTCTCTCCGATCGGATACGGCCAGCCCGGTCGCTTCGAGATTCCTGAAGTCGTGCCGGCTGTCGGCGCGGTGACGCTCCGTTTCCTCGGGCATGGCGACTTCGGAGGACACCTTGAGTACCTGCGCATCGTGATGGGCCCACTCCTCGATGAGATCGTCTTCCGCGAGACCGTCGACTGCTCGCCCACCACGCAACAGACCGACATCGTCGTCCCAGCGGAGGTGTTCAACGCCGCGATCGGTGCGGACGGCGTGTGGCGGCTCGATGTGTTGCCATCCATCGCGGTCGACGCGAATCTGTGCGATCCCCCGTCGCGCGTGCTCACTCAGGTTTCCTACACTGGCGCGGCGCCCTCTGACTGCAACGCGAATGGGCTTCTCGACAGTTGTGAGATTGCGAATGGTTGGGTCGCGGACGCGAATGGGAACGGCGTTCCCGACAGCTGCGACAATGCCCTCAACAACTGTCCCACCGACATCGACCGCGACGGCCAGACCGGAGCGTCCGATCTGTCAGGATTGCTTGCAGCGTGGGGCTCGTCGAACGCGAACTTCGATTTCGACGGGGATGGCGTGGTGGGCGCCGCAGACCTTTCGCAGTTGCTCGTCGCATGGGGACCGTGCGCGAAAAGATAATCGACTCGTGAAGCGTTGTGATTTCTGTGAATCGATTTGCGCCTTCGACCGCTCACCGCAGCGACGCAACCCACTCGCGGACGCGCGCGATGCCCTTCAGAATCGTCTCATCCGAGCACGCGAACGAGAAGCGAATGTGCCCGCGAGCACACGCACCGAAATCTTCGCCCGGTACGACCGCGACATGCGCTTCGTCGAGGAGCGCGTCGGCGAACGACTGCGCACTTGTGATGCGCGTGCCTGCGGGCGATGTCTTTCCAAAGTGCGCGGAAATCTCGGGAAATGCGTAGAACGCGGCGTTGGGTGTCACCGTGACAAAGCCTGGAATCTGATCGAGTTCGCGCTTGATGAGCGCCGCGCGCGCTGCAAATTTCACGCGCATCGCCTCAACGCCAACAGCACTGTTCGTGAGCGCTTCGACAATCGCTGGATAGAAGAAACTCGGAATTGAGTTCGTCATCTGCCCTTGCAGCTTGATGAGCTCTTTCGCCATCGCCTTCGGCGCGGCCATGTACCCGATGCGCCACCCCGTCATCGCGTAACTCTTGCTCATGCCGTTGATCGTGATCGTGCGCGCGGCGAGCGCCGCGTGCGAACCGGGCGAGAAATGCGAAAGCCCCGGCGCAACCTCGGGGTAGATCAACTTCTCGTAGATCTCGTCGGAAATCACTGCAATGCGGTCGTGCGCGGCGAGCACCTCGCACAGCGCGCGGATCTCGTCGGCCGGATAGGCGGTTCCGCATGGATTCGACGGCGAATTCCACATGATCCCGACCGTGCGCGGCGTGATCGCACGCGCAAGATCTTCGGGCGTCACACGGAATCCATTCGCGACAGAGCCCGCGACCTCAACACACTTGGCCCCAGCAAGTTCAATGAGCGGCTTGTACGAAACCCACGCAGGCGTCGGCAGCAACACTTCGTCGCCACGACCTGGCTCGACGATCGCTTGCAACGCCATGTAAATCGCGTGCTTCGCACCGACCGTCACAGTGACCTGCTCGAATGTGGTCTCGACGCCGTTCTCCTTGGAAAGTTTCGCGGCGATCACTTCGCGCGCGGCTTTGTCACCAGGAGTCGGCGCGTACTTCGTCATGCCCTTCTCAAGCGCAGCGATCGCAACGCGTTTGATGTTCTCCGGGGTGTCGAAGTCCGGTTCGCCCATCGCGAACGCGATGACATCGTGACCTTTCGCGCGGGCCGCAGCAGCTTTCGCGCCGACAGCAAGGGTTGCACTCTCGGCCATCGAGGCGATCCGCGACGAGACAAACATCGAGTGCGCTGCGTTGGCAGTGGTCATGTGGGAAATCGTAGTGATTCGCCCGCCGCGCGAAAGGCCCCTCCCCGCTACACTCCCCGCCCCTATGCACTACGACGCTCACCAACCGGTGATCAACGAACTTGAGGCGCGGATTTTGACGCTCCGCGACTCTCTTTAACTACGATCAAAAGATCAAAGAGCGCGCGGCGTACGACGACCGCATGAACGCTCCTGAATTCTGGAATGACCCAAAGCAAGCGCAGAAAGTGATCGCCGAGAGCAAGATCATCCGCGCGCAGGTCGAGCCGCTTGAAGACGCGATTCGCAATCTCGACGATGCGACCGTGGGCTACGAACTGGCGAAAGAAGCCGGTGACGCGGACATGCTGGCTGAAGTCGACGAGACGCTTTTCCAGTTACAAGCGAAGATGGACAAGATCGAGCAGCAATCGCTGCTCTCTGGGAAGCACGATCACCGCAACTGCTTCGTCGCAATTCAGGCGGGCGCAGGCGGCACCGAAGCGGAAGATTGGGCGGGCATGCTTGAGCGCATGTACCTCTACTACTTCCAAGAAATGGGCTGGAAACTCGAGGAAATCTCGCGTTCGCTCGGGCCTGAAGCGGGCATTTCTGAAGTGTCCTATCGAGTCATTGGGCCATTTGCGTACGGCTACATGAACTGCGAACGCGGCACGCATCGCCTCGCGCGCGTGTCACCGTTCAACGCAGAAGGCAAGCGACAAACGAGTTTTGCAACCGTCGATGTGACGCCTGAGTTCGAGCACGGCGATCTCGTGATTCCCGACAAAGATCTCGAAATCGTCGCGTTCGTGCGCGCGTCCGGCCCTGGCGGACAGAATGTCAACAAGGTTGCTTCGGCAATTCGCGTGACACACCTTCCGACGGGCATCCAAGTCGTCGCGAGCACCTATCGCGATCAGCCGCAGAACAAGGCTCAGGCCCTTTCGGTGCTGCAAGCGAAACTCGAACTCCTCGAAGAAGAGCGTCGCGCCGCAGAACTCACCGCCGCCACCGGCGGCAAGGTTTCGCGCGACTGGGGAAACCAAATCCGTTCGTATGTCTTCTACGACAACCGTGTGAAAGACCATAGAACCGGCCACGAAACGGGCAATCCGCAACATGTCCTCGACGGACACATCGCAGATTTCATCGATGCAGAGTTGAAGCGCAGGCGCGCGGAGCGCGGCTGATGCCTCATGCGAGCGGGCGCCACGCGATGACTGCGGGTGCTGCGACAGCGCCAACCGCTGGACTTGCTGTTCGCGGCGTAAGTTTTTTTCGCAGCGGCACCTCGGTACTTGAAGACATCAGTTTTTCGCTCGCGCGCGGACGCTTGCTTGCAATCGTTGGGCCATCCGGCGCAGGCAAGAGCACGCTGCTGGCATTACTCGCAGGATTTGAGCGCCCTCGTTCTGGCTCGATCGAATTCGCTGGGAAAGACTGGACAAACCTCGCCCCAGCCGATCGATCGATCGGCATGAGTTTCGACGATGCAGCGCTGCATGAACATCTGACGGTGCGTGAAAATCTCGATGCCGCTGCACTCCCGCGCGGTGAGCCAGCCGATCGCCGTCGCGATCGCGTGACCGCGCTTGTCCATACACTCGGGCTTGGACATCTGGTCGACCGACGACCTGCAGCGATTTCTGCGGGCGAGCGTCGACGCGTTGCTGTTGGTCGTGCGTTCCTGCGCGCGCCGCAGTTGGTTCTGCTCGACGAACCGTTTGCCAATCTTGATCGCACCAACCGCTTCACAATTCGACAACTCGTGCGAGAACTGCAGCGCTCGACTGGCGCAACCACGATTGTGGTCACGCATGATCCAACCGATGCGCTTGCCATCGCAGATGACATGCTGGTCATGGTGCGTGGACAGGTGCGAGCGTTCGGCGTTGCGAGCGAAATCGCGGCGCAGCCGATCGATCTTGAAGTCGCACAGTTGGTCGACGATCTCGGTATGCATGTGCTTGAGGTTGCAGCAAACAACACCTGCCAAGACGCTGTGCTCCCGTCTGCACTTCTGAGCCACTTGTCTCACGCACGATCAAAATACAGTGCGCACGGCGCGATCTATCTCGGCGTGCGCCCATGGCATCTTCGTGTTGTTGCGCCAAGCGACTCGGCTGTGGTTGTGACGACGACGCTCCTTGCACTTGAGCCAGCCGGCATTTTCACAGACCTCATCACACAACGCAGCGATGGCCGCATCTTGCGCGCACGCGTCGCGTACGAATCCGCGCAGAATTTGCCGATCGGAACGCGTATTGCTTTGTACTTCGAGCCCACCGACGCGCATCTCTTCTGTGGTCCATGGCCGGGCGTTCGACTTGATGCACCAAACAGCGCGTCAGTCTGAGAGGAATCGTCGTTTCGCGGATCGTTTCAAGTATGGTTTCGGCGATGGATGGAACTCGCTCGGAAGTTGTCGAAACCGATCTGCGTCCGCGCATTGCGCTCTCACGCCATGTGGCTGGTGACGCAGCGGAGGGAACGCGCCGCGAGTGGGTTGCAGCCACAGGCTGGGGCGACTACGCCCTCGGCACTGCCTCGCTGATCGCCACTCGCCGATACCACGGCATGTTGATTGGCGCAGCACGCGCGCCGATTGCGCGACGCATGCTTGTGCCGTTCATCGATGAGGAACTCACGCTCGACGGCCTCTCGCACAACTTGGGCGCAAGACGATGGACCGATGGATCGATTGATCCAGATGGTCACAGGCGACTTGCCGGTTTCGCGCTCGAAGGTTCAACGCCCACATGGACCTACGAAATTGGCGCTGCGCGGCTTGAGAAGCGACTCATCATGCTGCGCGACGAGCGCGCTGTTGCGCTTGTTTGGACGCTGGTCGATGCGCCGAGTGACGCGAAACTTGATGTACGCGTCTTCGTCGAACATCGTGGCCATCATCAACTTGATCCAGATGCGTCGTGGCTGCCAACAACGATCATTGCGCGGGGCGATGCAAGTGACCAGTTGGCAACGATCGTGCTTCCTCGAAACGCGCACGCAGACAGCGAAACAACACTCTTTGTCGCAGCAACCGAAGCGAACGCAGGAACGATTGGTACATCGCACGCAAACTGGTGGCGCAAGCACGCACTGCAAGAAGAACGAGCACGCGGCTACGACGCCGTTGGTTCTGCGTGTCACGCCTTGAGTGTGCGATTTTCGCTGCGTCCAGGCGCCTCGCATGCGTTGGTTGTTGGCCTTTCTCCAACCATTGCATCGATGCGCATCGAACCTCATGCCATCATTTCAAATGAGGCAACGAGGCAACGCGCACACATCACGACAGCGAAGTTGGAGCGCGCTCCCGCAGAACTTCGCTCGCTTGCACTCGCAGCAGACGCCTTCATCGTGCGTCGCGCGCGCCGCGACGGCTCCGAAGGGCGCTCGATTCTTGCGGGATTTCCATGGTTTGAGGATTGGGGACGCGATGCGATGATTGCGCTTCCAGGACTCTTGCTCTGCACGGGGCGAATCGATGAAGCGAAACTGGTCATCGAAACTTTTCTCGATCACCTCTCAGATGGGTTACTGCCCAATCGATTTCCTGACGAGACGAGTGAGCCTGAATACCACTCTGCAGATGCTCCCCTGCTCACGCTCATTGCCGCGATGGAGACTTGGCGAACGAGTGCGGATGGCGCGTGGCTTGCGCGCATCGCACCAAGTCTCTTGAGTATCGTGGATCACTACGAACGCGGAACCCGCCACGGCATCTCTCTCGATACGGACGGCTTGGTGCGCGCAGGTGAGCTTGGACTGCAATTGACTTGGATGGACGCCAAAGTGCAAGAGACGGTGGTCACTCCGCGCGCTGGAAAACCGATTGAACTCTCTGCGCTTTGGATTGAAGCCTTGCGTTCGTTTGAATCGGCGCTCCGCACTGAATCACGCGCGCGCAATCTTGGCGCTGCGGAGCGGCTCGCAGCCCTCGCCGCGCGCGCCGAATCGTCGTTTTCCAAATTCTGGCGCGAAGAGACGCGCGCATTTTGTGATGTCCTCGCATGCACCGATACCGCAGCGGGCGCGGGTGATTTGTTTCGCCCAAACCAACTGTTCGCGCTTGTATCACGCTGTATTCCAATGGATACAGCGCGACGACGCGACGCGCTCTCCAAGATTTCTGCGGTGCTCGCCACACCACTTGCCGTACGCACGCTTCCGGCGGGGATCGGCCAGTACCGCGGTCGGTACGAGGGTGATCAGCGCTCGCGTGACTTCGCCTACCACAACGGAACTGCGTGGCCATTCCTCGCTGGACTTCGCCTGCGCGCAGAATTCGTACTTGATGAGGTTCGTGGCGAAAAACTTGCTCGACTCGTGTTGGAAGATCTTGCAGGTCAGTTGCGAGATGGCGGCCTTGGTTCAATCGCCGAAATCTGCGACGGAGACGCACCACACGAATCGCGCGGCTGCCCCATGCAAGCGTGGAGTGTCGGGTGCATCATGGAAGCACTCTGTTTGGCGTGCAATGAGGGCTATCGCGCATGAGTACCCAACACGGAGCACGCACTGCCGAACATCATCGACTGCGCGACGCGCGCGCCGGGCTTGCGCACTGGCGCGCATGGGGCCCGTATGTTTCATGTCGCCAATGGGGCACAGTGCGCGAGGATTACTCGCCAGATGGAAGCGCGTGGGATGCATTTTCGCACGATCACGCACGAAGTCGCGCCTACCGCTGGGGCGAGGATGGACTCGCAGGTTGGTGCGACAAAGACCAGCATTTGTGCTTCACGCTTGCGCTTTGGAATGGCAAAGATTCCATCTTGAAAGAGCGGCTCTTCGGCCTCACCAACGCAGAGGGAAATCACGGCGAAGACGCGAAAGAGTTGTGGTGGCATGTCGACGCACTTCCAAGTCATGCCTACAACCGCATGATGTATGCCTATCCGCAACGCGCGTTTCCGTACGAGGAGTTGGTGCGCGAAAATCGCGCGCGCACCAAACTCGATGCGGAATTCGAGTTGCTCGACACTGGCGTGATGGATGAGAGTCGTTTCTTCGAAGTGTGGGTGACCTACACCAAACGCAGTGCAGATGAAACAGGCATCCACATCGAGATCGTGCATCGCGGTGCGGAAACTGCAGAGATTCATGTGATTCCGCAGTTGTTCTTTCGCAACACATGGTCGTGGCGGGAAGGTTCGGAACGCCCTTCGATTGAAAGCGCTTGCTCGCGTGACGCGTTGGTTGCGAATTGCCGTGCGCTTGGTTCGATGGAGTTACGCATCGGCGAGTGCGTACGACACACAACCACGGGAACCGAGACCATCGTCTCCGAAACGATTTTCTGCGAAAACGAAACAAACGCGGCACGACTCTTCGGACTCGCGCCAAGCGTGGACGCGAAAGATCACGCCCCGAAAGATGCGTTCCATACCTACATCGTCGAAGGAAAGCGCGATGCTGTAAACACGCATGCCCGCGGCACAAAGGCCGGACTTTGGCATCGCATCACGCTGGCAGCTGGTGAACGCGCGACGCTTGAGTTGGTGCTGTGTCCCGCCGAAAGCGACTTCAAGCCAAGTGAAGTTTCGGCACTCATGCAAGTTCGCA
>JASGCF010000406.1 GCA_030054275.1 Limnohabitans sp.
TCTGGACGGAGAATCTTTACCTCTCGACAGACGCGGCCATCGGCGGCGATCGTATCGTTGGCTCGAACCCAATCACCACTTCGCTTGCGGCGGGCGCTTCTGCGACGCGCAGTCTGAGCGTGGCGATTCCATCGGATCTTGAAGGTCTGTACTCATTGGTCGCTGTCGCCGATGCTTCGGCAGGACTGGTTGAGACGAATGAGACCGACAATGCGCGTTTGCAGGGCGCGGTGACGATCACTTCGGCAGCTCGTCCAAATCTTGTTGTCGAGTCCGTGACCGCCACGCCATCGGTCGTGGTGGGCAAGCCTGTGACGGTCAGTTTCACTGTGCGCAACACTGGCGATACTGCAACCACAACGACATGGGTCGACTCGGCGTATTTCTCATCGAACAGTGTTCTGAGTCCGGATGACATTGTCGGAGGCTCCACTGCAAGCACCCTCTCATTGCCTCCGGGAGCGTCGTATGTTCAGACGATCGTGGCGAATGCACCTTCGAACCCTGGTACCTATCGCGTCATCGCCTTCGCTGACAGTTCGAACGCTGTGCTTGAGGTTTCGGGCATCGGTGAGGGCGACAATGTCGCCGCAAGCAGTGGCTCCACGATCGTGACAGATGTGCTCGTTGTGGTCGAGGCACTCGCATCGGAGGTTGCGTATCCCGCTGCGATGCCGGTGCGAGTGCGAACTCTTGATCCGGTCTCGAACGCCCCGATTGGTGGCGTACCAATTCTCTTCCGAAACAGCGTGCGAGGCTTCCCGCAGGATGAGAGTGTGACGACTGGGTCAACTGGTATCTATGAAACTTCCGTGTCGCCGCGTCCAGGTTACGCGGGTGTGTACACCTTTGAAGCCGCACCTCGTGGTCGAACACCCGCGACAGGCGGGCAAACCATCGCCCAGACGATTTCGTGGGGTGTTGACTTCTTGCGTGATGTTGCGACGCGGACGATCCCACAGGGCGGTGCTGCGACTGGCACGCTCACGATCCGAAATCTTGGAGATGTTGCGCTCACGGGCGTTGCGATCGCATCCTCGAACGCGCCGGCTGGCGTCACTGCGCAAGTGTTCATTACGAACGGCACCGTCTTGGCGCCGAACGAAACGCGCGTCGCGACCTACACGCTCACTGCTGCAAACGACGCAAGCAGCGGACCAATCACATTCACGCTTTCGACGGACAAAGCAGATGATCGCGTGGCAGAAGTGGCAGCGTCGATCGTTACGCCCGAGGCCGCACTGGTTGCAGTACCAAACTCGGTCAATGAGACGATGTTGGTCGGAAGCGTGAAGTACTTCAATGTCACTTTCCGCAATTTGGGCACTGCAACAACGGGGCCCCTCGCCGTTGCGATCACGACGGCACCGTGGCTCTCACTCGCGTCGCCAACGACGGTCCCACCGCTCGCGCCTGGTGAAGAGACCGTGGTCAACATTCGATTGAGCCCAGCAGCAGACCTTCCACTTGGTCCATATTCGGCTACACCATTTGTCACGCTCACCGACACGACCGACTCGACGGTTTGGGCTGGTATCAGTGGCGTCTTTACAGCGACGAGTGACGCTGCTGCCTCCGTCACAGTTCAAGCACGCAATGAGTTCAGTTATTACGGCGAGCCACCAACCTATCCGAACGCGACCGTTGAAATTCGTCGCAGCGGTCAGCAGGCACTGGTCGCAGGCGGACCTGTCGATGCGCTGGGCAATGCGCGCTTCGACAAACTTGAGGCGGGCTTGTACGAGATCAAAGTCACTGCGCCTCAGCACGGCTCATTCACGCAAACAAGACAATTGGATCCTGGCCAGAATGTTGTCATCGCATTCCTGCCACGACAGTTGGTGAACTACCAGTGGTCTGTCGTACCGATTCCGTTCACGGACGAGTATCAGATCACGATCAATCTTGAGTTTGAAACAAATGTGCCGGCACCGGTCATCACCTTCGATCCGGTCGTCATCGATTTCACGACGATGACGCAGCCCTTTGAGTACCGCGAATTGCGTGTCACCAATCACGGTCTCATCGCAGCGGAAGATCTTCGTTTCACGGTCCAGAACACCGCGTACTACGAGATCATCCCGCTCGCGAGTGCGTTTGGCCGCATCCTTCCAGGTGAGACCAAGATCATTCCGGTTCTGCTGCGCAACGGCATGTTGCCGGGCGGCGGCATGGTCTACAGCGGCAGCAGCGGTGGCTTGGATATCCCATGTGGTAGTCCGCTTGCTGGAACCTGCTGCGACACACACATCACTCCCAAGTGCAATGACGAGGAGTGCTGCGAGTCCGTGTGCGCGGCTGATCCATTCTGCTGCACCAATCAATGGGACTTTGACTGCGCAGTACTCGCGCGGGCAAGTTGCGAAGTGTGCCAGGGACTCCCCGGAAATCCTGGTGAAGATGGGTCGAGTACTGGTGGCAGCAGCGGAGGTAGCGATCCGGATGGCGGCTCGAGCGGTGGTGGCTCGAGTAGCGGTGGTTCTGGCAGCGGTGGAAGCTCGGGCGGCGGTTCGGGCGGTGGAGGTTCTGGCGGTGGTCGTGGCTGTGGATCTCCAAGTGCCGCGCTCGATTGGAACCTGCAATGTGATGTGCTTCGAAACTTTGGTAGTGCTGTCGGGGTCCGAACGGATGGCGGTAGCGGCTGCGGTGGTAGTAGCGGGACGCCGTGGTTCGGAAGCGGTGGCGGTGGTGGCGGCGGTGGTGGCG
>JASGCF010000407.1:0-1351 GCA_030054275.1 Limnohabitans sp.
CAAGGGCAGCCGTGGCGCCCGCATGGAGCGATTCCTGAAGCCGATTGAGGCGAGTTTCGCGCGCGAGGCTTGAGAAGTTGCCGTTGGCGAAACTCTCTCGCGCCCTCGAGCCACAATCTGATGTGAACCGTCCGCAGAAGGTTTGCAGTCTACAGAAGCCCTCAACCGATACACCCTATCCGCGAATGTTCTATCTCCTGACGACCCGCTTTGAAGAGTGGCTTGATTCGGTTGGTCTCTACCGAGTCGTGCAGGTCTTCACGCAACTTGAGTTTCGTGTCCTTGCCGCAGCCCTCGCTTCTTTCGCGTTGGTGATCCTTTTCGGCCCACGCGTCATCGCGTGGCTTCGCCGGCTCAAGGTGGGCGACAGCCCGGAGTTCTACAACCAGACCCTCAATTCACTCAATGTCGGGAAGAAAGACACTCCGACCATGGGTGGCATCATCATCGTGGGAGCCATACTCGGTTCCATGGCGCTGTTCGCAGATCTCACCTCGCGCTATGTCCAACTTGCTGCGATGGTGTTGGTTTGGCTGTCGCTGCTTGGAATGTTCGACGACTGGCTCAAACTAACGGCTGCGCGCCGCGCCGCGGGTACTCGCGAAGGTTTGTTGAGTTGGGAGAAACTTCTCTTTCAACTCGGATGTGCGTTTCTGGCGTCGCTCTTTCTCTATCACGCAGCCGACCCTTCGCAGAATCCTGCTGCAACAAGCCTCAATCTGCCGTTCCAGAAGACCTATCTGCCAGTTGCACTTGGATCCGTGATGCCGGTCGAGGTCAATCCAACCGTCTTTGTTCTCGGTAGTTTTTGGTTCATCCTGATTGGCACCTTGGCCATCGCTGGAACTTCCAATGCTGTCAACATCGCGGATGGGATGGATGGCTTGGCAGCCGGAACGATGGCCATTTGTTGTGTGATCGTCACGGTGCTTGCGTTCGTCGCTGGGCGACAGGATTTGGCGCAGCACCTGCTGATCCCGCATGTTCCCGGAGGCAAGGAACTCGCTGTCGTGACAGGCGCCATGGGGGGCGCGTGTCTTGGCTTCCTGTGGTTCAACTGCAATCCGGCCCGCGTCTTTATGGGTGATACAGGGTCCCTCGCGCTTGGTGGGTTGCTTGCGTATGTCGCGGTTGCCATTCGCCAAGAACTGCTGCTCGGGCTGATCGCTGGAATCTTCTTTATCGAGTTGGCGAGTTCTGCCATGCAAGTTGGCTACTTCAAACTCACTGGCGGAAAGCGCATTTTCCGTTGCGCACCCATCCATCATCACTTCCATCTCGGTGGTTGGAGCGAAGGGCAAGTCGTGGTGCGTTTCTGGATCATCACGGCGATCTTGGGCGCGATCGCACT
>JASGCF010000407.1:1451-2706 GCA_030054275.1 Limnohabitans sp.
CCGTGGCTTTCCGCCTTTCGCCCGCAAAGGGTCTCGCATACCCTCCGCACATGGCAGCGAGTGCTCGCACGGATGCACGCACAGAACAGCGCGGACGCGCACAACGATCGAGTCGCTTCGATCGACGCGTTGGCGTACTCGCGTTGCTCGGTGTTGGGCTTCTTGTGGTACTCATCCTGCAACTTGCGCGCCTTGGAATCATTGAGCACGAGACGCACGCAGCAAATGTCGAGCGATATCTCGTGCGAAAGCGACTGCTGCCGTCATCGCGCGGACGAATACTTGATCGTCGCGGCGAAGTGTTGGCGACAGACCGTGCCAGTTGGGATGTGTTGCTTGAATACGACGCGATCGCTGGCCGTTGGGCAACCACGGAGGCGCAGCGGGCGCTGGTGCGCGAACTCGGTCGAAGCGCGTGGCTTGAATTGTCACCGATGGAGCGCGCACGCTTGGTGCTCGAGCGTCAGCAAGTATTCGATGCGAAGCTTGAAGCCGTTTTTGCCCGCATGATGGCTATCGGCGGCCTCAGCCGCGAAGAACTTGATCGTCGGCTGGATGCGGTGATGCGCCGTGCAGCGCGCGAATCGAAATCACGCAAAGAAGCGCTGGTTGCGCGTGAATTGGCGTTGTACGGCGAAGATGCGCGCCTTGCTGAGATTGATCGGGAACGCGTTGCTTCACAGCTCGATGCACATGTGATTCTTCCTGATGTCGCGGAAGATGTCGCGTTTGAGTTTCAAAGGTTGGCTGAAGAGATGCGTGGTGCGTTGGTGGTGGAACCTTCGACGCGACGCTGGAATCCGTGGGAGCAAGTCGCATGCACTGTCGATCGAAGCACGCTCCCGTCGCCGATTCGCTCGAAGCAGTCGGTTGATGTTGTCTTGAATGGCGTGGCAGATCATGTGCTCGGTTCGACGCGCGCGCAGGTCTTTCCGGATGATCTCAAGCGACGCCCCATGCTTGACGAAGCAAGCGGTGCGATCGTCGATCTTGGAGGCTATCGAGCCGATCGCGATGTGGTTGGATCGAGCGGCCTTGAAGCGCGCTTTGAAGATGTGCTGCGTGGCACGCGCGGCGTCGTCGAGCGAGACCTCGAAGAGGAATCAGAGCAGGTGCAATCGCCAACGAATGGGCGCGATGTTCGCATGACCATCGACATTCGCGTGCAGGCCCGTGTGCAAGCATTGTTCGATCCAAAAATTCGTAACCACGCTGATACTGCTGGATCTGCGCGAGACGAATTTTTGGATCGAAC
>JASGCF010000057.1 GCA_030054275.1 Limnohabitans sp.
GAATCATGCGGTCAAGCGCGGCGTCATTTGCCAGTCCGACATCGTGCCATTCGCTCGCATGAACACGCAGCGCTTGCGTCATTGGGTCGTCAGGAGTTGAAGTCAGTGCAAAGCAAACAGCGTCGTAGCCAGCATCTGCAGTGTTGGCCTTCACGCCGTGCAAAAGCGGAGCAACGAAATATGCAACGGAGTGTGTGCGAAAATCGGAAGACAAGAAGCCAATGCGCAATCGTCGTGTTGGTGTGCGATCGAAGTTCGGCACGGTCAACGCAGTCTCGATCGCCGTACCAAACTCTCGGTGAAGTGCCGAGATGTCGCGTGCATCGCGCGATGTGTAATTCGTCAGCATGAGCACCTGCGACCATAAGAGCAGGTGTGTTGGATGGGCAGCAAGGGCAGCGCGACCACGATCAATCGCCTCTTCGATCTGTCCTGTTGCTTCGAGTGATGACATGAGCGTCATCGTGAGTTCGGGCCAGTGCGGCTGTACGCGAAGTCCGCGCTCTGCAATGTCGATCGCACCGCGTGTGTCACGCAAGCGAAGTCGTGCATTGGCAAGTCCAAGAAATGCTCGTGCGTAGGTGGGATCGAGTTCGATGGCCTTTGCCAGTTGGTCTGCCGCGTCGCGGTCGCGGCCCATTTGCAACAACACATTCGCGAGATTGTTGCGGTATCCCGGAGCTCGTGGTTCTGCGGCGACTGCGCGGGAAAGGTGGGTTCGCGCTTGCTCAAGTTCGCCAGACTGTGCAAGAAGAAGCCCAAAGTACTTGAGCCACCTGCATGTCTTTGGGTTTGCGCTGTGCAAGACTTCGAATCGCGGCCAGTGCGTGAGGCAATCGACCTTGTCGTGCGTCTTCAAGTGCGCGTTGGATGGCGAGTTCAGTAGACATGCATGCGTTCGTGTTTGCGCAGGATATCGGCGAGATCGGGCTGCGAATTCAACGATCCGTGTCTGGTGCGGCAGGCGACTTGGACGGTCGAAGTTTGGTGATGCGAACGGAATCTGCGCGAAATGAGGCGGTTCCAGAAGTCGCACGAAGTTCGAGCACAAGCTCGATATCTGCTGTCGATTCTTCTACATCAAACTCGAAGGTGAGCGTTCGCTCGCCATCGCCGACAAGCGATGCTGCCTGCGAAGCGCCCGAAATACGAACGCATGCGCCCTTCGACGGGGCATCTGATGCATCGAGAGAGTTGACTCCAAGTACCCGAACCAGTGCCTCGAACTGATAGCGCCCGCGATCAAGCAGCATGCCTTTGCGGAACCCCGCGATACATCGGCCACTCGGTCCGGCCGTGACGCGATACCACCGAATTCCCTGAGCGTCGATGTCAACCTCTTCGACATGCGCGTCTTCGACCTCGCTCATCCCGTGGAATCCACGAACGACTGTTGGCGTTCCAAGTTTGAGAATGAGTGGTTTCGGTTCGGGCGCATCTTTCTCCATACGAAGATGCTGCGCACGCTGCGTAAGTCGCTCAAGCAATCCCTTCGCTTCAGCCGCTTGGGATACGGCTGCATCGGATGAGACACTGCGGAGCGCCTTCTGAAGACGCTCCTCCACAGGCTCGAGTCGTCGAGTGAGTCGCTTCGGATCGAATTGTGGAATGAGTCGTTCGATTTCGCGGCGATAATCGCGGCGCCAAACTGGGTTCTTCATCACGCTTGCTGCGACAAGTGCACGCGGCATATCAAGCGCGCTCATCCCAGGATCTTGAAAGCACTGATCCATGCCGTGTGGAATGAATCGCGCGCACTTTCCGGGCTCGAAGTACAGGCGATAGTTGTTGCTGTTGAAGGCGTAGCCGTCCCAATGAGCAAGCATCGCTTCGAGCGCAAGGAAGCGCAGAAACGCAGGGATATCAACGAGTTTCTCAAGGCGCGTCCAACGCGACTTCATATCTGGATCGTTGCACGCCTCTGCAATCGCGCGGAGATCTGCGCGCGTTTCACCATTTTCGCCCACATCCTTTCCCTCGTCGCGCTCAAGTTCGCTGTCGATATCCGAGCAAAAACCGCCGTCATAGAGATTACCGTTGGCATTCCGAAAGTTGCGACGAAGAAAATCTTGGTCGAAGGACTCCTTCAGCACATAGAGCCCAAGATCACGATCGTTCACTTTGAGTCGTGCGTGTGTGACAAGTGTGGCTGGCACATCTGCCTCGCGTGCGATCGAACTCGACAACCACTCAGAAAGAAACGAAGGATCCTGTACGGCGTTGTTCAGATGGAACTTGCGCATGCCGTGAAAACGCGCCTCGCCGTCAAACTTTGCGAGGTTGATGGTGAAGCCTGGTCGCTCGTCGAATGATTGAAAACTGCCGGCCGCGCCTTTGAGTTTCACGCCAGCTGCGGTTGTGAGTTCCGTTCCATCAACCACGATCGAAACCCGCGCGTAGTTTCGCGGTTCGGCGCGCAGCGAAGCGACGGCTGTTTCATCAAGGCGTAACTCAAGAAATGAAATGGTTCCCTTTTTGAAGAATGCTTCTGTTTCATCTGCAATCGCGCGATCGGTGAGTAGTCCAACAAGCGCAGCAAGCAGCGCGAGTCCGAGCCAAGCCTGCGTCCTCAGAAACTCGTTCGGTGAGGCGACCGCTGCATTCGAAGTCGACATGGCCGCAGTATGGCCGATGCGGGCTGCGAATGGTTCGGCTAGACTCTTCGCCCTATGTCGAAAGCCATCATCAAGACCGTCAAGGGCGATATGTATGTCGAGTTCTACGACGCAGACGCCCCGAACACCGTAAAGAACTTCCGTGACCTCGCAGCGAAGGGCTTCTACAACGGGCTCACCTTCCACCGCGTCATCCCGAACTTCGTGATCCAAGGTGGCTGCCCGCAGGGCACTGGTACAGGTGGGCCTGGTTACAAGATCAAGTGCGAAGTTACGGGCGGCAACCAGAAGCATGACCGCGGCGTTCTCTCGATGGCGCATGCTGGTCGCGACACCGGTGGCTCGCAGTTCTTCGTCTGTCATAGCCGCGAAAATACGGCGCACCTTGACCGCAATCACACCTGCTTTGGCAAGGTCGTGAAGGGTCTTGAAGTGATCGACGCCATTCGGGCCGGCGACAAGATCACCGAAGTGGTACTCGCAGACTGAGTGCGTTTGCGCTGCGTGATTGACCCGCCCCGGATTTGCCGGGGCGGCGTCGTTGCAGGCGATTTGCAACGCAAGACGAGAACGCAAGACGAGAACGCAAGACGAAGAACGCAAGACGAGCGCTATGGCCGAACTTGGTCGCATTGCCTCTTTGACGGTGCTGCGCGAGACGCAGTCGGGTTTTTACCTTGACGCTGGTCCGCTTGGCGAAGTGCTTCTTCCGGGTCGATTGATTCCAACGGGTGCGCGCGTTGGCGATCACATCGAAGCATTCATCCACACCGATTCGCTTGATCGACTTGTTGCAACCACAGTGCGTCCGCGTGCGCAGGTTGGTGAGTTCGCGTACTTACGCGTCAAGGATCTGCACCCGACGGCTGGAGCGTTCCTCGACTGGGGGCTTTCGAAAGATCTCTTGCTTCCGTACAACGAGCAGGGGGATCGCGTGCGTCCAGGCGACGGTGTGCTTGTGAAGGTGCTGCTCGACCGTGAGACACGGCGTATCTACGCGAGTGCCTTGGTCAATCGTCATCTCGCGCGAACGCAGCCGCCGTACCACGCAGGTGACGCCGTGTCGTTGATCATCGCGGATGAGTCGCCGCTTGGATACAACGCCATCGTCGATCACCGATACCGCGGGCTTCTGTATCGCACGAATCTCGCTGGGCCGTTGGCGTCGGGCGCTTCGATGCGTGGCTTTGTGAAGTCGGTCCGCGAAGATGGGAAAATCGATCTCAGTCTCGACGAGGCGGGTTACGCGCGCGTTGCCCCACTCGCCGATCAGATTCTTTCCGAACTTGAACGCGTGGGCGGACGCTTAAATTTCGACGATTCGAGCGATCCTGAAGCGATTCGCGATCGCTTCGGCGTGAGTAAAAAAGCGTTCAAACAAGCGATCGGCGCGCTGTATCGAGAGCGTCGGATTCGATTCACAGAGCCAGGCATCGAACTGGTGCGTGGAGATGAGCGATGAACAACGCGGAAGTACGCGCGCGTTCGACGACTTCGCTGGATCGCGCGCGAGCGAGGCTTGCGGAGAGTGAGCAGGATCTTGCCCAAAATGGCCGCGACCAAGTTTTATTCCGTCGCGCATTGGTTGCGATTCCTGTTGTCGGACTTTGTGCTGCCTTGGTGTTGTGGATGTTTTTCAACGCGCAACTTTGGGCGGCAGCATCGTTCGGCGGATCTATCGTGGTTGCGTTGGTTACTTCAGGAACCGGCCTCTATATGACCGCTGTTCGGAAGCGAGAATTTGCGGACGCAATTCGCGATGGGCGCGCGGAAGTTGCCCGACTTGAACGCATCTCAGACACACAGTGAAGGAGTTCATCATGGTTGAAGTCACTGCACAGTACGAAGGGGATTTGCGCTGTTCGGCGATCCACGGGCCGTCGAAGACGACGATTTTCACTGACGCGCCGATCGACAATCACGGCAAAGGCGAATCGTTCTCGCCGACCGATCTCGTTGCTGCGGCGCTCCCTGCATGCATGATGACGATCATCGGAATCGTTGCGAATCGTCACGGTATCGATGTGCGCGGCATGCATGCTCGCACCGAGAAGGTGATGACGACCGACGGCCCGCGCCGCATCAAGAGTTTGCGCACGGTGATCACGGTGCCGCTCGCCGCCGACCATGCGCAACGCGAACTCTTCGAAAACGCCGCGCACACCTGCCCCGTGCACAAGAGTTTGCACCCCGATATCGACGCGGCGATCGAGTTCGTCTGGGCGGGTTGAGCACCATTTTCGGACCTGGCCGCACAAACCTTCACTCCGGTTGTTCGAATCGGTTGGCTCGCTGTCGTAGCGGAGATTCGCCTTGCAGTTCGAGGTTCCTGTATCACAATCGGCGGGAGCCAAAGAGGCCTTCACGCCACCATGCAGAGTGCCCATTCTATTTCTCTTTGGAGTGTCGTATGTGCTACGACACACGCGATGACCGCCTCCATGGCGTTCGCGCAAGCGATTGTGCCATTCACGAGTGAGCATTCCGCGCGCGGCGTCGTTTACAACATGACCTTCGCGCCGCCCCTCACGAATCCGCAGGATGGCTACGGCATGGCGTGCGCGGATCTTGATGGCGACGACGATCTTGATCTCGTTTTCCTCGGGCGTGCAGACGGCCTTGTCGGCGTCTACGAGAACAACGGCGTCGGCGTCTTCACGAATCGCAGCGCGACGAGCGGTATTCCGGCTACGACTGCGGGCGCGGGCATCGTCGCCGTTGACTTCGACCGCGACGGCGATCTCGATCTCTTCATCGCGCAGAAAAACGGCCCATGTCGACTGCTGCGACACAACGCGCCGTTTCAATTCACCGATGTTGCGGCGGCGGCAGGCGTGAATGAAACGCTTCCAGCGACCGGCGTGAGCGCTGCCGATTTCGATGGCGACGGCTGGCTCGATATCCATGTTTCCACCTACTCGGCGGTGGTTCCGAATCGCCTCTATCGCAATCTCGGGAACGGCACTTTTGTCGATGTCGCTGCGTCGCTTGGCGTCCCGTCAACCGGGCTTTCATACCAATCCGTGTGGAGCGATTACAACCGCGACTCATGGCCCGATCTCTGCGTGAGCAACGATCGCGGCTTCGGCAATGTTCCGAACCAACTGCATCGCAATCTCGCGAACGGCACATTCACCGATGTCTCTGCATCGAGCGGCCTCAATGTTGCCCTCTGCTCGATGGGCATCGCCTGCGCCGATCTCACGGGCGACGGTTACAGCGATTACTACTTCACGAATGTGCCCGATCCAACGCCGCCGTTGAACGGCGTCAACCCGCTCATGATTGGCAGCGCGAAGGGCGTATTCACGCAGGCCGACGCGTTGTGGGGTGTCTCGAACATCAAGTACAGTTGGGCCGCGATCTTCTTTGATTTCGACAACGATGCGGATCTTGACCTCTATGTGAACAACGAGTTTGTTCCGAACGCGCTCTATCGAAATCCCGGCGCGCCGCCGATGACCGACATTGCCGCCGCCGCGGGCGTTGCGGGCACCGCGAATCTTTCCTATTGCTCGATCGTGGGCGATCTCGATCGCGACGGCGATCAAGACTTGCTCTTGAACAACTACGGCGGCCCTGTGCGCCTCTTCATGAATCAAGATGGTCAGCAGCGCGCGTCATTCCGGCTGCGCATCGCGGGCGAAGGGCGCGTGCGCGACGCAATTGGCGCGTCGGCCACGGTGCGAGCGCGACTCGCGAAGGGCAAACTCGGCGCGCCGCAGTGGCGCGAAGTGCTCGCTGGCGGGAACGGATTCCTTGGGCAAAGCGAGACGACGCTGCACTTCGGTCTGGGCGCGGCGACAAGCGCAGGTTCGATCGTCGTCCAGTGGCCCGCGGGCGGTCCGACGCGCACGCTTTCAAATCTCGCTGCGAATCTCGCTGCGAATCAAGTGTGGACTGCGTACCCGCCGTCACGACTTGGAGATGTCGACGGCGGAGGCGTGATTGATCTTGCCGACTGGACGCAACTTGCCGCGTGGGGGCCAAGCGCGTTGGTGCCTGGTCGCGAGATGTTCGACTTCGATGGCGATGGCGATCTTGACGGTGCCGACGCAGACGCGTTCTGGACGCGTGCCACAATCACGCGCGGTGATCTCGACGGCAATGGATCGATTGACGCAGCGGATCTCTCGATGCTACTCGCATCGTGGGCCCAGTCCGGCTCGCCTGCGGACATCGACTTCGATGGCTCGGTGGGTGCATCCGATCTCGCGCTCTTACTTGCTGCGTGGGGCTCGTGATGCACGGCAAATCAGGGAACCGTGCGTTGTATCGCGAGAGTCGTTCCTGAACCCTTCTTTAGCCCTTCCTCAAACTCGTGATCGCGTTCTCGACAGAACGGGGACCGATACTCGATGCGTTCTATCGCGTGCTGGCAAGACTCACCCATCGCGTCGAACGCATCGACATGTGTTGTCGCTGTGCGTTGCTCAACGACGAGCGTGACGCGCAACGAGGGAGTCGGATATGCAGCACAAAGTACGAATCTCAACGCATGCAGCGTTGATCGCCATCGCATCGCTCATCGCGACCGGCGAAAGTTGGGCCCGTGGAAACGGGTCGGGTGGCGGCTCAAACGGCGCGACTTGGAAAACGATCGCAGATTCGTCGGTCACCATTCCTGGCACCGACCGCACCTTCGGGAGTTTCAATCAGCCATCGGTCAATCGCAACGGCGTTGTCGTGTTCCGTGCGCGCTCCGTCGGCTCAAGCGAGCCGGTCAGCGGTATTTTCCGCACACGAATCACAAGCGCTTCCGCTCCGATTGAAGCTGTGTTCTTGCGTGGCGGCGTTGTGCCAGAGCCGAACAACTCCGATGAGATCAACCTGATCGAAGATGAGGGCGGCGGCGAAGGCGGTGAAGGCGGCGAAGGCGGCGAAGTCAACGGATTCCGCGAGTTTCCATCGATTCCGCGCATCGATGCAGACGAAGACATCTTCGCAACGCGCGGGAACTCAACGCCTGTGTGGATCTACACGCTTCCCGATGGCAGCGAATCACGCGCGGGCACCAACGGCGTGTATGTGTCGCGCAACGGCGATCAGACGACAGCGTTCAGTCTGCTTGGTGCCGTACGCGACGCAGAGTCTGGTGCACTTGTGTTTCCGTGGTTTTCGGTTCCAGGCGCACCGGAAGGCACGAAGTTCGATGTTTTTCCAGGTTCACCGACGATATCGAATGGACGCTATGTGGCGACGAAGGCCAACTGGACCGATCCCGACACATCGGTTGGGAAGACCGGCATCTTCGTGCGCGACCTCCGACATCCGACCGACCCGTTGGTGTTGATTGCGTCAAGCGATATGGAAATCCCGGGTCAGATCGACAACGAAGTGGTCGCGCTTGGTGAAGCAGAACCTGTGCATTTCGGTTCGACATCGCCGCCATCTGCGGCCGATGGAACGATTGTCTTTGTCGGCGTCGACAGCGAAGAATCTCCAACCATGGGCGGCATCTACGCTGCGTCGTTGGAGGCATCGCGCGTTGCGGCAGAAGGCAGCGTTGCCGGAGTGCCAACATTCGCGGCGCTTGATGCATTGGTCGAAATCGGCGATGCAGTTCCAGGTGCGGAGAATGGAAGTACCTTTACCCGCATCGGTGAGGGCTTGGCGTTCAACGGTCGATTTGTCGGTTTTTGGGCCGCGTGGGGAACGAAAACGCGCGAACTCACGCTGCAGTGTCCTGAAGACGGCAACCCTGCGATTCTCGCCTACTGCCATTCGCAACATCCGAAGGGATACACCGTCGAGATTCCTGTACATCAAGGCATTTTCGTTCACGATCTCGCTTCAGGCCAAACGCACATGGTTGCGCAAACTGGTGAAGGAGAAGGCGAGATCACCGACTTCATCTATTGGAACTTCTCAGGCCGCGCGCCTGGTGCGGGCGGCGGTGGTGAAGGCGGTGGTGAAGGCGGTGGTGAAGGGGAGGGCCTTGCAGCAGAAGAAGCGGAGGATGGTGAACTCGCGCGATGGCGCAGCGCATCGTTCGTTGCGATCGAGTCCGACGAAGGTTTCGGTGGACACGGCGAAGGCTTTCACATCGCGTTCAAAGCGACCGCTGGAGAGACTGTCGGCTTGTACACAGCGCAGGGCCCCGACGGATCTGCGGCAACTCGAGTGGTTGCCACAGGAATGCCGGCATCGACGGTTGATGCGCGCGCGAGTGAAGCTTCGTACATCACCACGCTTGCTTTGGAGCGCGAGTCATTGCGCGACGGTTGGTTTGTGATTGCAGCAAGTGCGACGGATGACAAGACCGGCGAATCGGTTGCTGGCATCTACGCGTTCGGAACACCGCGCACTGGCGGCGATTTCGACAAGGATGGTCGATCGGAACTCGCGTGGTATCACGGTGAGGCGCAACTTGCTGCATTGTGGAAAGTCGACGGCGACACAATCACTGGCGGATATCTCGACGCGCAGCCGGATTCGCATCACGCGAAACTTGTCGGCACAGGCGATGTCGATCGCGATGGCGATGCAGACATGCTTTGGTACAACGATGAAACATTCCGCTACGAAGTGTGGATCATTGAAGACGGGTCCATCTCTATCGAACCGATCGATCGACATGTCGGGCCCGAATATGTGCCCGTTGCGATGACCGATGTCGACGGCGATCGACGCGCGGATGTGGTGTTCCGCCGCACCATCGAAGGTGCAACAGAGATTGCTGTGTGGTTGATGGACGGTTCGACGATTCGCGAGGGCCTCCTGAATGTGCTTGATGGAGAGTTCGATCAAGCATGGATTGGCCAACTTGACGGCGATCGTGCTGGCGAAGCGCTGCTTCGAAAGCGGAACACTGGCGAGCCGGGTGCTGTGTATGTCGCGAAGTTTGCTGGTCCGGAGCTTGCGGTGCCCGAGCGGATTCGCTTTACCACTGGAGAAGTCGCGCCGGTTGTGTCGTTGGCATGGTCGATCGTTGGACTTGCAGATACCGATGGTGATGGCGTGGATGATGTGATCTGGCGCGGTCCGAATGGATCTGTGGAACACTGGCGCATGCAAGACCGTGCGATTCTTCGGTATGGCATGATTTGGGAGTCGACGGGCGAGTATTGGTCGATCGCTGCATTCCCAGATTTCTCAGGCACTGGTCGGCGTGGAGTGCTGTTCCGCGGTGGCGCTGGTGAAACTTGGAAGTGGGATCTTGATGGGACCGACATCATCGACTCGCGGCCATTGCGCACGGTTGATCCAGCATGGAGAACAGTCGAGATGCACGACTAAGAAGCGATCCACTGCGATCTCATGTGATCTACTCGAATGCAAAAGCGCGCGGCTCGAAGCAATCCGAGCCGCGCGTGTTTTTGCGTTGTCAGGCGAAGTACCGCGTTACGGGCAAGGGCCCCACGCGCTCAACAGCGCAGCAAGGTCCCCAGCATCGACTGTGCCGTTCCCGTCGATATCTGCGGCACACGCTGCGCACAGACCCCAACTGCTCAGCACAGTCGCCAAGTCGCCGCCATCGATGGTGCCGTTGCCGTCGGTGTCACCGGTGCACGCATCATCCGCGCGAAGAACCGTCACCGACATGTAGTCGTGGAAGGTTTCATCCGCTGCGCGCTCTGCATACACGAGGAATCGCATCGATCCGTCGGCAGCGATGTAGTTGCCGATGTTCGTTCGAAGCGAAGCGACCAGCGTCTCGTCTTGATTGCCTGCGAAAGCATCGACATAACGATTTTGGCCACTGCGACCCTCGAAATCGCCCCACTGACCAAGCGCGTTGTTCCAGACATACAGTTCGACTTGTGTGCAGTTGGCTGCGAAGCCCTCCCACCGAACTTTGATCTCGTCGATATCGGTGGTCGAGCCCGGGATCACGAAGCGGAAGAGGTTGGTGGCTTCCGATCCACTCGCGACAGTCGCACCGATGTAGCGGTTGGCGTCGGTGCTGCTGCCGGTCGCGTTCGAGGTTGCGAGCGCGGTGTAGTTGGCTGCGGTGAGCGCGGTCGCGACGGGCGATGCGTTGGTTGAACTCCACGCGGCGGTCTGGCTACCGAAACCAAATTTGTTCACTCCGGCGCCAGAGGCGAAATCAAGGACGGTTGCCGTACCCGATGCGATGCGGAACGGATTGCTGAACGCAGTCGTGGTGTCGCCATCGGCAGATCGCGCTGTGACGCGAAGAAGCGCGCTTGAACTCGAGCCGACTGGCACGGTCCAGTTGTACGAGCCGCTATCTGCAATCGCATTTGCGATCGTTGTCCAAGTCGTGCCGCCGTTCATCGAGTACGCGAGATCAACATTCGCCAATGGCGCATTGTTGGTGTCTGTCGCGTTCCAGCGAATGGTCTGGGTAGAGCCGTTCAACCACACATCGCCGCCCGATGGCTCGACGATATGCGCCGCCGGAAGCAATTCCGCACGCCGCGGGATCTGCTTCACAATGCAGTGAATCGCGCCGGACGCTGTGATGATGCTTGAGCACTGGATCGGCACGATCTGGACGCCTGGCCCTGCGGCTGCCTGCCACTTTGCAAGCGCATCGGCATCACGCGTGTTGTAGGCAGAGTTGCCGCCGGGCGCGAGCGCGGTGCCGTAGCACGGAATGAAGATGCGGTTGTTCACGCGGAAAGCGTTGGCGTAGGTGTAGTGGGTTGCACCAACATTCCACGCTTGCGGGCGGAACACCTCGAAGCCAAGCGCCTGCATATACGGCACCGCGTTGTTGGTCACACTCAGCGCGGTTGCGTTCGAACCTGCAATAAACTCGCTGATGACCACGGTGTTGTCGTCGACGAGATACATCCACATATCGATGTGGCCCGTGCCATCCACCGAGAAGGGCAACTGCGGCATGATGTGTAGCGTGTCGATTCCTTGGAATGTGTCGTGCAGTTCGCGGATAAGCGCCTCGTTGTGCCCGCCAGTGGTTGGGTTGTCGAGGTTGATGAGCGCTGTGCAGAAGCCCGTGCGATTGGGGCCCGGCTGAAAGTTGCCGCCCGAGTAGTACAAGCCTTGGTCATAGGTGGGTACGGCGAGCGTCGCGTCGCCGACGAGCGTTGGAATGAAGTTGTCTTGCGGACGCGTCGGGTAGTAGTGGCTGTCAACGACCGCGAGTGTGCCGTTCTGCCAAATGAAGTGTGGACCGTAGTCGCGCATCCAAATGGAGTTGTTCGGTTGGATGATGAAAACGACTTTGCTGAGGTTCGCACCTGCTGCGCTGAACGCGGATGCGGCGGAAGATGCTGTGGTTTGGTTGGCGACAACGACATACGCGATCTCGTCGTACTGCGCGCTCCCAGTCAGA
>JASGCF010000058.1 GCA_030054275.1 Limnohabitans sp.
GTCGAAGCCTGGTTCGCCAGGATTCGGTTGGCGATGGCCGTAAGAACCATCTGCGTGCTCGAGCGAGGTTTGCCAACGCTCTTCAACCGCGTTCGCATACGCGGCGGTGTAGCGGTGCGAGAGGTCGTTTGCTTCCTGTGTTTGCTGGGCCGACATAAGGCGCGGAGTGTAGGGGCGACTCGAGCGGCCGCGGTTTGGGGCCCGTTGTGGTAGTTGCGCCAACGGCGGTCGCGCAGCCGACACGGCGCCTATCGCTACCGCTGCTCAGCCTCCGCAGCCGCTCCGGTCGTGGCAGCTCCGCAAGTGGCAGCTCCGGAAGTGGCGGCTTTGTCGGCGTGCCCGGCAGGCTGCGTCTGTTGAAACAGGATCGGCGACCCCTCACCCTCAAAGACCGCGGCAAACCGCGGGTCGATTGCGAGATAGAAATCTCGCACCACGCGCGCCTTCCTCCCGACGAGCGACTCGGGAGCGAACATCCGAAGGAGTCGCGGTGGGCGCACGAACAACTCCTCCGCATACGAGTTGAAATCCTGCTCGAGACTGCGCATCGCCCAAGGCTTCAGAAATCCCGCCTCCAGATATCCGAGCGAGACGTCGAACTCCCATCCGCGGAGCTGCTGGTATGCGCCGTTTTCAATCCGGTCGGCCTCATACCGGAAGCCTGTCGGCAAAGCTCCACGAAAGCGCGTCTCGTCAAACCGTTCCCTATGTGCGCGCAAAAGCAGGCTGGAAATCTCGTGATGCAGCGTTGCAATCACACGTTCATCCGTTGCCTGGCCCCAGTCTCTCTCGCCGATCGTAAGAAACACCAATCCAAACGCGTAGGCGCCTCTCGCCGTGAGTCCTCCTACGGTGAGGTCGCCGCCGATGAGTACTGCATCGAGAATCCGGTCGAGACTGCCCGCCGGATAGCGCGCAAGTTCGCGCTCCACAACATTCCGAATGCGATCCTGAACCGCGGAAGCCAGAGGCGTCGATGTCAACTCAATGACCCACTCTGGCTCGCCAGACGGTGAAAAATCCATCCGCAATGGGATCTGCGCTTGAGAATAAAGGCTCACTTCAGGCCGGCGGCTTACCGCTTCCGGCGAGCCAGCAGCGCGCGGCGATTCCTGCGGTGGTTGACTGTCAGCTTCCGATGCTGCGGGAACTAGCCCATCCGCAAGAAGCGCCCCGCTCGGAGAGCATCCGAGCGGGGCGCTGCTAACAACCGCAAGGCAAATCAAGGTGCGAATCAATGGGATCATTGCTAGGTCGCTAAGTCTATCGTCTGCGGCTAAGGCGTCTGCTGAACACCAGCCTGCCTCTTGCACTCTCGATAGATGGCCTTGGCTCGCTCAAGGCAATCGCCATATCCCTCAGCTGTCGTGGCGAGACTGCGGCAGGCCATACAGGCGAACATGTTGTTCTCCCACTGATTGAAGCATGCGTCGGCCGAAGAGCCCGGGAGCGGGGTTGGCGGAGGATAGGCCCCGTCAAGGGGGCACCCCTCCGTCGGCGGTGGCGGTGGCGGCGGTGGTGGCGGTGGCGGTGGCGGTGGCGAGGGGGGAAGCACATCGGGAGGATTCCGTAGCGCTGGGTCGATGAAATGCGGTGGCTTCAATTCAGGAAGTCCGCGCTCAGAGCGACACCTGTTGAGCGCTGCGAGGGCAGCGAGCCAGCGATCCTTGGCCTGTGCAACCCTCTCGCGCCACACGTTCCAGCCAAAGACATTGAGCACGCCCGATACCGACTTCAGTGTCCTCATGTACTCGAGCAGTGCCAGTCGCGCCTGTTCCTGCAGCTCCGCGCACGGGTTTGACGGCGGCGGCGGCACCAACTGGGATGCGGCCATTGCCAACACGGCGTAGCCTTCATTGAACCGATAGGGATCTTCGACCGCGAGTAATGCGTAGTCAGTTGCGGTGAGCGGCGGATCTCCCGGCACGATCGCTTCATCCATCACCTTGATGACGTCGTCAAAGTCAACGGCACCGCTGAAGTCAACATCCGCCTTCATCTGCAGAGAGCCAGTAGCAGCGGCGACCAGCACGGCATCCGCCGCATCCACGACACCCGAATCATTCAAATCCTTCGATCGGAACGCGAATTGTCCCGAGCGGGTTTGCTGCAGCGCGACCGCGAGGGGTGTCAGTGCGTACGCAAGCACTCGGCCATTGCGCGCACTGACGAGGACCGTCGCTTCGCCCGAGTCGCTACCGGCACGCATCGAAACAAGAAGGTCGGCAACGCCGTCACTATCCTGGTCTGGTACGACCCCGAGGCCCAGACCAAAGTCAGCCTCAGCGCTGCCGTAGGTGCGCTGCCAAAGCACGGCGCCATCCGACCCGCGGCAGGCAAAGACATGCCCGGTTGCACCGCCGTCAAATCCGGGCGCTGCAATCAGCAGATCCCGAACTCCATCCCCATCGAGGTCTGGGTGTGCCGAAGCGGCCCAGCCGAGCTGGCTCTGATCGACACGATGCCACAGCTGCGAGCCTGAAGCTCCATCGATGATGGTGACCTTCCCCAACTCAGGCTCACACAGAACCATCTCGAGCCGACCATCCCCCGTCAGATCGACCTGTCCGGTCGCGGAAACTGAGATCGCGAGCGGTATCGCCGCCGCGATCATTCCCCGTAAGTAGAAGGATCTCATTTAGCTCTCCTAACGAGTCCAAACTCCCGGGACTCGCGCAGAGAACCACCCGAATTCAAAATGTCAAGATGAAATTGAGTGCTTTGCTCATCACACACCCGAGTGGCTACAGCCGCCCCAGCGAGCGCTGATGGCTGAGAGTGACCCACCGCTCGCGACAGCCCGCCGCGATTCACTCACGGCGAGGCTGGCCAGAGCGAGCAAAAGCGGCGGACGCGAACCAATGGTTCGCCCCGCCGCAAGTTGCGAGCGCTCGTCATTCTCGCGGTCGCCGCGGCGGCGGCTCACTTTCGAGCGATCCACGCAAGAGCGAGCGAAAGCGGCCACATGAAGCAAAGCTTCATCAGGCCGCTCAGTCGCGAGCGCTCAAGCACGAGCGCTCAATCTTGCGGCACTTGCGCTGGAATCTTGCCGCCCTTCGAGCGATCGAAGTGCTGCAAGTGCTTGAGCGTTTCGCCGACGAGGTAGAACGAACCAGTGACGCAGACGAGATCTTCGCGGCTCACAGCGCGCGTCGCCATCTCAAGCGCTTCTGGAAGCGTCTTTGCCACCTGGCTCATCTTGCCCGAGCGCTCGTTGAAGAGCTTCTGCAAATCTTCAGGATCGGCGGAACGCGGATTTCCCGCGGCGCGCGTGAAAATCACCTTGTCTGCGCCAAGATTCACCTTGTCGATCAGGCCAGGAACATCCTTATCGCTGCAACAACCGAAGACACAAATCATCGAGTCGTACGGCACATGTGCACCAGCGCAACGCATGAGTGCGCCGACAGCCGCAGGATTGTGCGCGCCGTCGACCAGTACACGCGGACGATCCCACACAAGTTGCATACGGCCAGGCACGCGCGTCGCCGCAAGCCCAGCAGTGAGTTTGTCTTCGGGGCAATCGAATCCAACCGTCTTGAGATGGTCGACCACCGCAAGTGCGAGACCGCAATTCGCAGCCTGATGTTCGCCCTGCAGCGGTACCGGCAAGTGTTCCAACCGCGAATTCTTGGTGTAAAGGCACACCCGCGTGTGTGGGCCGAGATCTTCGGTCACGCAGAAACGCGCCGAATAATCAATGTCTTTGTTCACAATCTTGAGCGGCGCTCCCGCCTGCTCTGCAACTTCAGCAATGGCCTTCTCAACTGCAGGCTCACTTTCAAAGATGAACGCCGGAACATCCTTCTTGAAGATCCCTGCCTTTTCTCGCGCGATCTCTTCGAGTGTGTTGCCAAGCAACTTCACATGATCGAAATCGATCGAAGTGATGACGCAAGCTTCAGGCCGGATGACATTCGTGGAATCGAGACGACCACCGAGTCCAACTTCGATCACAGCGATATCGACCGCTTGTTCTGCGAAGTACTTGAAGCACGCAGCCGTCACCGCTTCAAAGAAAGTGGGCTCAACGCCCGCCTTTTCGGCGGCTTTCGCAACCTGCTTGATGGCTTCCGCGAACGCCGCTTTCTCGATCGACTGACCATTGATTTGGATTCGCTCGCGCATGTCGACCAAATGCGGGCTGGTGTACACACCAACCGCGTAGCCGCAGGCCTGCAACATCGATGCGATCATCGCCACCGTCGAGCCCTTGCCGTTGGTGCCCGCAACATGCACTGTTCGGATGTGCTGATGTGGATTCCCGAGTTTCGACAACAGCTGGTGCATGCGATCGAGTTTGAATGTTGCCTCGTTGTACTTCACTGCACGCATGCGCTCGAAGTCTGTCCGCTCAAGCAAATAGCGCACCGCAGCGTTGTATCCGTTGATATCCGCAGAACCCTTCGGCGCACGACCCTCCGTTGGACGCGTCGTGCGCGCCTCAAGCGGACGCACATTGGCGACTTCCTCTGGTCGCGTCGCACGCAGCCCAAGCTGACGCGCAGGTGGTTCATCGACAACTTTGCGCGGGCTCGCGGCCGCGATCGCGCGCCGCGTCGACTCCGTCATGCCGCCCTTCGGGGTTGACTTCGCGTCGGCTTTCGTATCAGGCTTGGGTTCAACCATGCCATCGATCGCCTTCGGCTCACTTGCTGCTGAAACTGGTTGTGCAGACGATTTGTTGGAAGACTTCGGCGCAACCTTCGCAGCTGTCGCTGCAAGCCGCGACGAGAGCTTGGTCTCGACCACGGGCTTTGCTGCGGCGGATGGCGTCGTCGGTGACGCAGGTGATGCGGGTGCTGCGGACTTCGCAACCGCCTTCGTCGCATCGGTACGCGCCGCAGCCTTCGGTGCAGCACCGGAAGAAGACTTCGTTGGCTTCGGCTCCGCCTTGCGAACATTCGGGAGACGCGACGGCGTCCCGGCACTCAATTCTCGTGCAACTGCTGAAGCGGCGATGTTCTTTGCAGCGTTCACTGCTGCCGTTTTGGGCTCTTCTTTCGCTGCTCGCGTACTCTTTCGGGCGTTGCTTGCGGTGTTTGGTGATGCTGACTTTGAATCGGAAACGCTGCGCGAAGTTCCGCGCGCGGAAGGTGCCTTTGCCATAGATCGATGAGGATAGCGAATCTCGCGATTGGAAGCAACTTTTTCGCCTTAAATCTTGTTGCCATAACGATTTATGAAATGTGCTTGCGCCGCCACGAATCCTGTGATTGTCCCGTACGCTGCGCGCCATGGACACCATGGAACGAAAGCAGGCACTGGCGCTCGAGAGTTGGCGGGCCCTCCGCATTTTGAGCGAGTTCGTCGATGGCGTTGAGACTATGTCGAAATGTCCACCGGGTGTCGCGGTGTTCGGATCCGCGCGACTCAAGTCTGCGCACCCCGCGTATCAACAAGCCGAGAAGTGCGGACGCATGCTTGTTGAGAAAGGTTTCACCGTCATCACTGGTGGTGGGCCAGGCATCATGGAAGCCGCGAACAAAGGCGCGAAAGACGCAGGTGGAACGAGCGTTGGTCTCAACATCGTGCTTCCGATGGAGCAGCGACCGAATCCTTTTCAAACGGTCGACATCGAGTTCCGCTACTTCTTCGTGCGCAAGGTGATGTTCGTGAAGTACGCGCGCGGCTTCATCATCTTCCCGGGCGGCTTCGGCACCATGGATGAGTTGTTCGAAGCGCTCACGCTGATCCAGACGTTGAAGATCGTTCCGTTCCCTGTGGTGCTGGTGGGCAAGGACTTCTGGAATCCACTGGTTGCGTGGATGAAGACCACACTGCTCGAGCAGTTCGAGACGGTAAGCCCAGGCGACTTCGACATCTTTAGCGTCACCGACAGCGTCGACGAGGCCGTGCAGATCGTGTGGGAAGCACACACTGGGAAGCGCGTGGTCGCGCCGACCCTACCACGCTTCGAGACAGACGCAGAGGAACGCGTGTCGGGCGACGGTACGCGCGGCGGGCCGCGACATCGTCGGCGCGGTGGCGGCGACTCGTGGCATGAGAGCGCGATCTGATGTCCGCGTCGGCGAGGCCGCCAACTCCTGAGGAACTCCCGATCCAGCGCGTGCGCGGCGCTGTCCGCGAGGCGCTGGCGTCATCGAATCGACTCGTCGTCGTCGCTGCAACTGGCTCCGGAAAGTCGACCCAACTGCCGAAATTCCTGCTCGATGCGCCCGGTATCACTGGCGACATCGTGGTGCTTGAACCGCGGCGTCTCGCGGCGCGCGCGCTGGCGGCACGTGTTGCGCGCGAACTTGGCGGCGAACTCGGCGACCTCGTCGGCTACGAGACACGCCACGACCGCCGCGTCTCCCCTGCCACACGCATTCGCTTCGTGACGGACGGACTCTTCGTGCGACAGATGCAGCGAGATCCGTCGCTCGCAAAGGTCGGTGCCGTCATCCTCGACGAATTCCACGAGCGCTCCGTCGCAGTCGATGTCGCGCTTGGGCTCGTCAAGCTTGCGCAGGAGTCACGCCGCGCGGATCTCCGCATGGTGGTGACCAGTGCAACGCTCGAGGCGCAACGACTCGAGACCTTTCTTCACTGCGAAACGGTGGTTGCGGAAGGTCGTGCATTCCCTGTGGATGTCGAGTACCTCGCGAAACCATCGCGTGAAACACCGTGGGATCTTGCGGCAAATGCGCTCGGCTCCGTCCTTGATGCATACGCGCGCGGCCAATCCGATGATCCTGGCCACATCCTCATCTTCATGCCGGGCGCCTACGAAATCATGAAGACCTGCGAGCGTGCGCGAAGTGTTGCATCGCGCGCGGGAGTGGATGTTGAAGTGCTTCCACTGCACGGTTCACTTACGCCCGATGAACAAGACCGCGCGGTTTCGGCGGTCGATCCACTGCGACGGCGTCGCGTCATCGTCGCCACAAATGTCGCGGAAACGAGTCTCACGATTCCTGGCGTTCGCACGGTGATTGACGCGGGCCTCGCTCGCATCCATCGCTACGACCCTCTTCGCGGCATGGACACCTTGCGTGTCGAACCTGTGTCGAAGGCAAGCGCTGAACAGCGCGCAGGCCGCGCGGGTCGTACGGCGCCAGGGCGCGCGAAACGACTGTGGTCGCTTGCCGAGCATGAACGACGCGAAGCGCACACGGTGGCTGAAGTCGCACGCATCGATCTCGCGAGCGCGATGCTCGAGACACTCTCACTTGGTGTGCGTGATTTCGCGCGATTTCCGTGGCTCGACGCTCCCGACGCGACACGCATCGATGAAGCGCGACGCACGCTTGTCGCACTCGGTGCGATCCGTGCAGACGCGCCCACGAACGACACGCGCCTCACCGACGAGGGCGTCGCGATGGCGCGCGTTCCGGCGCATCCGCGTCTCGCTCGCGCGCTTGTCGAGGCAGCACGACTCGGTTGCGGAGAACGAATCGCGCGCATCGCAGCCGCGCTCTCTGATCGCGATCCAGCGGAGAGTGTTCCCGCGAATGCGTTGCTCGATCTCCTTGAGAAAGATGAGCCTCGCAGCGACGCGCTGGTACGTGACAAGCTGCTCGCACGCGCGCAACGCCGTGAGTTTCACGCCGCGGCCGATCGGCTTGCCTGTCGAGAGGCAGTGCTCGTCGCCGATCAGCTTCTGCGCAGCGTTGATCGCGTCGCCATCACCGCAACATCCGATGACTCAAGCGACGCGGTTTCTCGCGCGCTCATCGCGGGGTTCCCCGATCGCATCGCGTTCAAACTCGAAACTTCGCGCCCCCACTGTGCGCTCGCAGGTCGGCGTCGCGTGGAACTCGCGAAAGAATCGCTCGTGCACGACGCAGGCTTTCTCATTGCGCTTGAGGTGCGAGAGTCCGGCCCAGACCACGACCGACTTGTGTCGATTCCGGTCGCGCACCCCGTGCCGCGCACGCTCGTCGAGGACGCGCTGCCCGAGGCGTTCACGACGCGCTCCGTCGCCGGCTGGAACGCCGAATCGCGCGCAGTCGAAACGGCCGAAGAAACGCTCTTTCACGGCGCTGTCGTCGAGCGACGCGCGCGCCCTGCAAAGTCGTCGCCGGAAGTCGATGCGGAACTTGTCGCGCGGATCAAGTCGGGCGAGATCAAACCCACGGGCTGGGAAGAGCATTGCGAGCCGTGGATTGCTCGGGTGCGCTGCGTGGCCGAGTGGTTCCCAGAGCGCGGACTCATCACCTACGCCGACGACGAACTCGATGTTATGCGTGCTGAACTCTGCTCAGGCTGCGTGCGCGCGCGCGAGGTCGAGGCCAAGTCGGCGATCGACGCGGCGCGCGGCGTGCTCTCGTGGGACGACATTCAATTCGTCGAGAAAATGGCGCCTGCCGCGATTCGTATGCCGCGCGGCTTCAACATGAAGGTCGAGTATGAGCTCGGGAAGCCACCGCGTGGGCGCGCGAAGATCCAAGACTTCTACGGACTCGAGGAGACGCCGAAGGTCGCGGGCGGCCGCGTCTCACTCGTCGTCGAAATCCTCGGCCCAAACTATCGCCCGCTGCAAGTGACGCAAGACCTCGCGAATTTCTGGCGCGTGCTTTATCCCGAGATGCGCAACGAATTGCGGCGTCGGTACCCAAGACACGAGTGGCGGTGAAAGTCACCCGCCGAAGCGCTTGCGCACATCACCAAGGAAACGCACGATTTGTCCTTGTTCGACAGGTGTCGACGCCTTCTCAACATCGCTTTCCCAGAAGTCGAGGAAGCGCATCGCGCCATCTTCAGTGAGACTTGGCATGCGATCAGACGGCCGCTCTGCAGCGCGCTCGCGACCTCGCTCGCCTTCACGACGAATGTCCGCCAACCGTTCGTCATCTGGCTTCTCACTGTCCTTCCCTGTCGCGATGCGTTCACCAGTCTTGAGCCACTTCACCATCCACTCATCGATGTACTTGCCGCGCTCCTTTTCAGGCACTTTGAAGTAATCAGCAGCGCCCTGCGCGAGAATATCCTTCGCAAGAACACGCGCATTCTGCGTCGCCTGCTCACGCGCTGGGCCAGACAAACCAGCTAAAAACGCGGCCATCAGTGCACTTTCGGCTTGGTCGCCGGCACGAAAGCGATCGGCTAACTCCATCAGAAAGCGAATGCGCTCTTCAACCGGAAGTTGCGAGAAGTCATCGAGTGCGAAGTAACCCAACACATCATCGACGGGTGAGTCGAAGATGGATGGCGGCGGACGGAATCGCACTTCTACCCACCAATACACGCCGTAGCCAAGCAATGCGGCGAGCGCGACGCCGCCTGCAACCTTGCCAAGTTGAGCGCGCTTCTCCTCCCACAACGAAGCGAGACGCTCGTCGAGTTGGTCGCGAAAATCTGTGATGTTCTCGAGAATGCTCATGGTTGAACCTTCAACTGCGGCCCTGCATCACGGATTGCCTTCTTCTTCCTCCAACTCACGCAAAATGCCAACGCTTCCGTCGATGTAGACGCCATTGCGCGGATTCCGCGTACCAATTTTGTGTCGATCTTGGCTGTCACTCAAGATTGCGAAACTGTTTGGACTTGCTTGATAAAGCACGCCAACAAGTTTCGCTTCTGCGTCGCGTCGCATGCGATCGCGCTGACGCTGCGTGAGTGATGTGTCGGCAAGCGCAGAAGCCATCAACGCGGCAACTTGAATCTGTACTTGCGGCGTGTAGCGCAGCAATCCCGGTACATAGATGTAACTCGTTCCAGCAGCGATCGACCCATCTTCATCGTCGTCTGCCACGCAGAACCAACATGTGCAGTCGGTACCAACGGTCTTCGCTAAGACTTCGACAAGTCCACCTTGTGGACCTTCAGGCGTCGCAGCAGGAAGAAAATCGCACATCGGCAACTGTCCCTTCAACCCAGAGCGATACGACTCGATCGCTGTGAAGAGTTGTCGCAGATTTGCTTGACACGCGACAGACTGTGCCTCTTTGCGGATGCCTGACACCGTCGGCACAACAAGCGAGACCAAGATCCCGATGATGCCAATGACAACCAACATCTCAACGATGGTGAACGCGCGCGAGAGTGTGCGAGAAGCGGTCCGCATGGGCTGTCGACTTCGCAGCGTTGGGAATTTGCGATGCGCATCCTAGAGCGAGGCCATGGGAATCGGAAGCGTTCGCCGGAGCGCTGTTGAAGGAACGCTGTTTCAGGCCGAGAACATCGCCTCGATAAAGCCGTCGGGATCAAACGGTGCGACATCTTCCGGTCGCTCGCCGACCCCAACAAGTTTGACAGGTACCTCAAGTTCTTCGCGAATCGCAACCACGATCCCGCCACGCGCGGTTCCGTCGAGTTTCGCGAGGAAAATTCCGGTGACGCCCGCAGCCGCCGCGAAAAGTCGCGCCTGCTGCACTGCATTCTGTCCGCTGGTCGCATCGAGGACGAGCAGCACCTCGTGCGGTGCTCCCGGAATCTTTTTTGCAAGCACATTGCGAATCTTCGTAAGTTCGCGCATGAGATTGTCTTGCGTGTGAAGCCGACCAGCCGTATCGACAAGCAGCACATCCACGCCGCGCGCGAGCGCCGCATCGGCTGCATCGAACGCAACAGCAGCCGGATCTGCGCCGGTCTTTCCCTTCACGATCTCGATTCCAAGTCGTTCACTCCACACGGTGAGTTGCGCGACGGCTCCAGCACGAAATGTGTCTGCTGCTGCAAGCAAAACCGTGCGTCCGTCGTCCTTCAAACTCTTGGCGATCTTGGCAACACTGGTTGTCTTCCCGACACCATTCACGCCGACGACAAGCACCACCGTCGGCTTCGACGGCGCGACTCGAATCGCGCGCGCCCCCGACTCGGCCGACGAAGGCCACCGCGATTTCAGGCTTCTTTTGAGGTATTCAAGCGCATCTTCGCCGCGCGAGACAGTGCCCGAGCGAAACTCTTGACGCAAACCTTCGACCAGTTCGCGCGCGGCCTTCACTCCCACATCTGCGGCGATCAATCGTGTTTCAATCTCATCAATGAGTTCTTCGCTCAGCGTGCGCCCAAGCAACAGCGAGCGAAACTGCGCTCCGACCACTTCCGCGGTCTTTGCGAGTCCCTTCTTGATCGCGTCAAAAGCGTTGCGAAAGAAACCCATGACTTACGGTTCCGTACCACTTGCGGCTTTCGCCACGCGATCAAGAACCGCGTTGACAAACGCACCAGAACGCTCGGTCGAGAAAGTCTTCGCCAACTCGACAGCCTCGTCAATGGCAATCGCCACAGGATCGCCTGCGTGCGTAAAGGCGTACCAACCAAGCCGCAGCGCATTGCGATCGACAACTGGCTGCCGATGGATCGGCCACTCTGCGGTGTAGGGACGCACTGCCTGATCTGCGTCTGCGCGGTGTTCCCACACCATGCTCGCGAATCCAAGCCCATCTTCGATCAACTGCGCACGCGCTGCAGCGGCGTCGGGGTCGCGCGCCTCGACCCGCGCGGCAGCGGTTGAAAGATCGGGCTCCTCTCCCGCGTCGTTCATTTCGGAGGCGCTTTCGAGGGCCGCACGCACCGAGTCGATGTCGCCGGACAGCCCCGAATCGAACTGGTAGAGGGCGAGCAACGCCAAGCGACGCTCTGGACGCACAGAGCCCTTCTTTCGAGGGCGCGATTGGCCTTCAGGGGACGGATCGACCGCATCACTCACGCTGGCCTCCCCAGTGGCATCCTGTGAATCTGACCGACTGCTTGTGCGGCCAACACCGCCGCTCGCAATGCCTCAACGCCTTTGTTGCCCTTCGTGCCGCCGGCCCGCGCTTGGGCTTGCTCCATGTTCTGAAAAGTGAGCACCCAGAAGGCAATCGGCTTGACCTTCGACGCAGTAATTGCAGC
>JASGCF010000059.1:0-1973 GCA_030054275.1 Limnohabitans sp.
CCGACGCGCATCTGATCGATGGACACCCAAACTCGAGGAACGGCGCGTACTGCAGGGTCGATGCCGCGGAGGCCGACGCGCATCTGATCGATGGCCACCCGGCGTGGTGATGATCACCCCTGTGCTTTCCTTGGCCGCGGAGGCCGACGCGCATCTGATCGACGGCTACTGCGACTGCTTCAGCGCACCAGGGGAAACCGAATTCTGTGGTTGATTGGCATCCGTCGTCGCCGCGCGCTCCGTCTGGCGGCCACGCTGCGTGGGCACCCGCGCTACACTCCGCGCCCTATGTCGCCCATGACCTCGGGTCTCAACCTTCAGCTCACGCCGGAAGTCGTCCAGCTCCTCGTCAACATCGGACTCATCGTTGCGATGGTCCATGTGATCTTGGGTGGATGCGCCTACGCCATCATGCTCGAGCGCAAGCTCAGCGCATGGATGCAAGATCGCATTGGGCCGAACCGCGTTGGTCCGCAGGGACTCTTGCAGCCAATCGCAGACGGCATCAAGTTCATGCTGAAGGAAGACTACAACCCGACCGGCGTCGACAAAGCGCTGTTCTTCTTGGCGCCCGGCTTCATTGTGGCGCCAGCGATCATGGGTTTCGTTGTCATCCCATGGGCAGGCACGATTGATCTGACCGGACTCGTGCAGTGGGCCGGAGTTGCGATTCCTGGCGCGACCTACACGGTGAACTTCATTGGTGCGGGTATCAACATCGGTGTGGTGTATCTGTTGGCAACCGCTGCGATCGGCGTCTACGGCGTGAGTCTCGGAGGATGGGCCAGCAACAACAAATGGTCGTTCCTCGGCGGTTTGCGTGCGAGCGCGCAGATGATTTCGTACGAAATCCCGATGGGTTTGGCGCTTCTGTGCGTCGTGCTCGCGGCTGGAACATTCGCGCCGTACACCATCGTCGAGCAACAACTCAACGGCCAATGGAACCTTGTGCAACAGCCGCTTGCTGCCGTGATTTTCTACACCTGCTTGCTTGCAGAAGCGAACCGCGCGCCATTCGATTTGGCCGAAGCGGAAAGTGAACTGATCGGCGGTTACCACACCGAGTATTCCTCGATGAAGTTTGCGCTGTTCTTCCTCGGTGAGTACTTCCACATCGTGACTGGCTCGGCGTTCTTTGTGGTGCTCTTCATGGGCGGTTGGTCGCTGAATCCGTTCACCGGGCTCGATCTCCCGACCGCCGGCGGACCGTTGCTCATGCTCACACAGATCGCAGTTGTGCTTGGCAAGGTGACTCTGATGGTGTCACTCACCATGGCGCTGCGCTGGACGCTTCCACGCTTCCGCTTCGACCAACTCATGCGCCTCTCGTGGGAAGGCATGATTCCTGTCTCACTGCTCCTTCTCCTGATGGTGTCATTCTTCGTGTACTTCGGGGCGACTTCATTCCTGTGGGCTGGTTCGCTGGGCGTGATCGCACTGGTGTATCTGTTCAAGCCGATTATGAGTGCCCATGTCGAGGCGAACCAGCGCATTCGCTTGATTGGAAGCCGATTCAGTCCGCTGACCGACGAAGCGGGAACCTTGGATGGTCGCCCGCGCGTCGCCCTCGATGACCGCGCGATTCCAGACTCGCGCCAAGGTTTGATGTCGCAGCATTGACGCAACGCGATGATCCAGTCGCTCCTTGGTCTCTTCACGCTTGGCTTCGCGACGCGTTTTCGTGCGGGCGGTGCGTACTGGAAGTGGCGCAAGGAAACAGCGTTTGGCGCGGATGAATCGAAGTGGCCTTCGGCTGCGGAGCGTCGTCACGCGATGCTTGAGTACGCGCGCTGGGCGTGGCGCATGCGGAAGCACGTGACTTGAGCGCTCGCAACCTGCTTCGCAACTTGCTCGCTTTGGCCGGCCTCGCCGCGAGTGAATCGCGTCGGGCCGAGGCGGCGTGACTTGAGCGCTCGCGACCTGCTTCGCAACTTGCTCGCTTTGGCCGGCCTCGCCGCGAGTCGTAGTTTTCG
>JASGCF010000059.1:2073-11784 GCA_030054275.1 Limnohabitans sp.
ACCTGCTTCGCAACTTGCTCGCTTTGGCCGGCCTCGCCGCGAGTCGTAGTTTTCGAATTGGCGCGTCGGGCTGAGAGCTGCACCCGCGTCGCAACGCGCTTCGCTTTCTCCTCGAAAAAAGTTCTTCGACTTTTTGCACCGAACTTTTGCCGAACATTGAGGAGTCGCCAAAACCCTCGGTATCGTCGCGCCCCATGGGAAAGACACGCATCGAATTCTTGTGCCGTGAGTGCGGCGCCAATCATCCGAAGTGGCTCGGAAAGTGCCCGGACTGCGGCGCATGGGACAGCCTCGAGAAGTTCGCTGTCGAGGTCGAGGCGACGAAACCAGGTGCTGGCCCGATCTGGGGCGGCCCCGAAGCCGGTGACGCTGAGGAACTCGCGCGCAGCGGCATCGGCCGCGCTGTCGCGCTTGGCGCTGTGCCAGAAGCGCAGGTACCACGGCTACCAACGGGAATCGGAGAATTCGATCGCGTCCTCGGCGGGGGTGTCGTGCCTGGCTCCGTGATGCTCCTTGGAGGTGACCCGGGTATCGGGAAGAGCACGCTCTTGATGCAGGTGGCCGCGTCGATCGCTGCACGCGGGGGAACCGCCCTCTACGCATCGAGCGAAGAAAGTCCGCAACAGGTGCGTCTGCGCGCGGAACGATTGGAACCAGTCGTGCGCGCTGGCGGTGCGAAGGCGCTGGGAGAGCGGTTGCTCGTGCTCGGCGAGACAGATGTCGCGCGCATTGTCGAACAAGCACGACGCGCGCAAGCGTCGATCGTGCTGGTTGATTCCATTCAGCTTGTGCACCGAAGAGATGTGACCGCTGCGCCTGGCTCAATCGCGCAACTGCGGCGTGCGACGCTCGATCTCGTGGCGCTTGCGAAGTCAACAGGTTGTGCGGTCGTGCTTGTCGGACATGTGACGAAGGAAGGCGCTCTCGCTGGCCCGAAGTTGCTTGAGCACCTTGTCGATGTGGTGCTTGGCTTCGAGGGGGATCGCCACTCCGCGATTCGCGTTGTGCGCGGTGTAAAGAACAGGTTTGGATCGACGCAAGAAATTGGGCTGTTCGAGATGCGCGGCGATGGGCTCGCCGAAATCGAAGCCATGCGAGTGCCGCTGACGGGCGGTCCAGCCGCGCCCGGCTGCGCGTTTGTCGCCACGATGGCCGGGACGCGTTGTCTGCTCGGTGAAGTGCACGCGCTTGTTTCGACCGGCTTTCTTGGCAGCGCGAAACGCCGTGCGTCAGGCCTTGATTCGAGTCGATTGGCAATGCTCATTGCTGTCCTCGAGAAGCACGGCGGCCTGCGACTGGCAGATCAAGATGTGTTCGCGCAGGCGCTTGGCGGGCTCAAAATCGCAGAGCCTGCAGCAGATTTGGCTGTGTTACTGGCGGTTGCCGGAGCGTTTCTGCAGCGCGCTTTACCGGATGGCACCGTTGCTCTTGGTGAAGTAGGACTCACGGGTGAGTTGCGCACAGTTCCGCACCTTGAACAGCGTGTCCATGAATCGCTGCGTCGAGGCGCACGCGTGGTGCTTGTTCCGAGTTCTGCGAAAATCACCATGCCGAAGCAGCAATCAGAACGCGGAAAAATCGCGGGTGAACACCTCGATGGTGAGATTGTGAAAGTTGGCACGATCCAACGAGCGATCGATTTGCTCGCACCGTGTACCCGGGCGCTCAGCGGACGCGATCTCGCGCCAGACTCCGCGCGTTCTGCGCGCGAGTCGGCACCAGCTCTCGAGCCAAAGCCTGGAGCGCGCCGCTCAGAAGCGCAGCCCCGAAACGCGAGATGAAAATCGAGACGAACACGAGATGAAGCACGAGACGAAACACGAGATAAAACTGGGAAGTGACCTTCACGCGGCCGTTGCGTGGAAATTGCGCGACAATTTTCGACACTAGAAACCGCGTTTTTGAGCCAAGACACAAGATTTTTTTCGCAGCAAGCGCGATTTCTGACGCGCGTCGCGCGGTTCATCGTGGCGCCGGATGGTCCGCAGAGGCATTTGCATAAACGCCTATCTCGAAGGGATTTAAGAGCGCTTCCCCCGCAATTTTCCACAATCAAAATGCTGGGATGAACCCGTCACAACCCTCGACTAGACGGCTTGCGAACCTTTCGTTACCTTTCCCGCTCATCATTTCGGCCAGAGTCGGCCGATGATGGAGAACCGTCCGGTCGCGGCCTTTGGTGGTCGCGACAACAGGCGGACGGGTGGATGACGTGGACCATTGAACCCGGTCCCAAAACTAAGTACGGAGAGTTTCTTACATGAGTCTCACCAAGACTGTCGGCCTCGTCGCCGGTACGACCCTCGCCATCGGTGGCGCGGCTTTCGGCGTCGATCAGAACAGCGACCTCGCTGCTGAAGTCGCGAACCTCAAGGCACAGATCGCCGAGATGAAGAATGCTCAGGGCGACGCATGGCTCACCGAGCAGCGCGCTGCTGAGATCCGCGGCATCGTGACCGATGTCCTCGCTGACGCTGACACCCGCTCGAGCCTCCAAGGCAGCGGCGCTGGCGCTGGCTACAACGGCGGCTTCTTCATGTCGTCCTCTGACGGCAACTACTCGATGAAGGTCAATGTCCTCGAGCAGATCCGCTGGACCTTCAACGATCGCTCGGGCACTGGCACCAACAACCAGAGCTGGGGCTTCGAGAACAAGCGCACCCGCCTGAGCTTTGGCGGCAACATGGTCGACTCGACCTGGTCGTACAAGGTTTCGTACTACTTCGCTTACTCGAACGATGTTGAATTCAACGGCGAATCGCCAGTCCTCGCGGACGCGATGGTTGCGAAGGATCTCGGCAACGGCCTCTCGCTCACCGTTGGTCAGTTCAAGCTTCCGTTCTCGGGTGAGTACGGCGTCGACGCTGGTAACCTCCAGTTCAACGACTACTCGACCGTCAGCAACGCGTTCTCGAACAACTACGGCCAAGGCCTCATGATCAGCTACAAGGCTGACATGTTCCGCGCAGCAGCTGCGTATGTGAACAGCCTCGACCAAGTCAACGCGAACTGGGGAACTGGCGCAACTCCATCCGACGAATTCGCCTTCACCGGCCGCGTCGAAGCCAAGCTCGCTGGCAACTGGGATCAGTTCAATGATGCCATGTCGTTCAAGGGCGAGGAAATGGGCGTCCTCATCGGTGGCGGTGTGAACTGGTCTGATTCGAACACCGCTGGCGTCGGTGACATCTTCGGCGTGACCGTTGACGCAACCGTCGACTTCGGCGGCGCAAGCGTCATGGGTGCGTTCTACTGGGATCAGAACGACGATGTCGCGACCAACGAGAACCCATACGGCTTCACCCTCCAGGGTGGCGTGTTCGTCTCTGACGACATGGAACTCGTCGCTCGTTACGAGTACGGTGATCAAGACACCACCGCGACCACCAACGACTGGTCGACCATGACCCTCGGCGCCAACTGGTACCTCGCGAAGAACACCGCGAAGGCAGGCTTCAACTTCGGCTACGCGTTCGACTCGATCGGCGCGTGGGCTGGTGCAGCAGCTGGCAACAACTGGCTCGCAGACAACGCGGGCGAAGATGGCCAGTGGCTCATCCAAGCACAGATGTCGTTTAGCTTCTGATGCAGTTGGGCCTCGGCCCACCTGACAGAGAACGCATCCACCCTCTCTCAGGCGACGCAAGTTGTCTGACGACAGGTCTCAGTAAGGCTCAGCCGGCCGCTCCGTAAGGGGCGGCCGGTTTTCCTTTTGGCACTTCAAGTGCACGCCACCGTTGCGCGGCCAAAATTCAGCCGATCTTCTGCCGCCTGCCGATAACGATCTTCAGTTCGTTCGCAGTGCAGCGTGGCTGAGCCGCGCAAAGGAGATGGCAGGATGCCCAAAGCACCTTCACAGTGCACCGTTTGCAGTTGTACGCCCGTTGCCGCCCGTTCGCGGAGTGTCGTTTCGCCTGCACTCATGCTCGCAGTGCTTGGACTGCACGCAGCAGCGTTCGGTCTGTGCGCCGTGGCGCACGCGGATGGCGCAGCAACTCCGCCAGTGTCGGACCTCATCGAGCGCATCGAGCGACTTGAAGCGTCGAATCGGGCACTTGCTGGCGAGGTTGAAACGCTGCGATCGCGCGATGGCGATGCGTGGCTGACCGAGCAGCGCGCAGAGGAAATTCGCGGCATCGTGACCGATGTCCTTGCGGATAGTTCCACGCGCACCTCGTTGCAATCTGCTGGCATGACTGCTGGCTGGAACGACGGATTCTTCTTGCAGAGCCCAGATGAACGCTTCTTGCTGCAAGCCAAGGGCTTGGTCCAAGCGCGGTACATCTTCAGTTCGGTTCCAGACGCGACCTCCGGCGTCACCATCCCCAGCAACTATGTCTCGGATGATGTCGAAAACCGTTCCGGTTTCGACCTTCCGAATACGCAGCTTGATCTGCGCGGACATGTGTTCGGCCCAGGCTGGCAGTACCGCGTCCGCGGCGGATTTAGTTCTGATTCTGAAGTGGCGATCAGTCAGAATCCACTGGCAAATCTTGGCCCGGGTTCCGGTGATTTCCAACTCATCGACGCATGGGTTCGCGCAGAACTCACAGACGATGTCGCGCTGCGCGTCGGTCAATTCAAGTTGCCGTTTGCGCGCGAACAACTCGTCGACGCGCAATTCCAGATGCCAGTCGCACGATCGACGATTGTCGAACACCTCGGCGTTGGGATCTCGCAAGGTGTGGAATTGGCGTTTACATCGTCGGATGTGCGCGCAATGGTCGCGTACTCGAACGGTGGCGACGACAATGTCTACGGCATTCTGAAGGGCGCAGGCACCATGCCGGTGAATAGCCCGTGGGACAATGACACGGTGAATTGGGCTGTCACGGGCCGCTTCGAATGGAAGGGCGCTGGTCAGTGGAGCCAATTCAATTCGATGACCAGCCCGCCGGGAGACGAGTTTGCCATGCTGTTTGGAATCGCTTGCAACGCGCAAGAGGGCGACCCAGATTCCGGAACCGTGAGCAATCAGGGTGAGCCAAACACATGGATCAACACAACGGCGGATGCGACGCTCTTCTTCGGCGGCGCGACGCTCTTCGGTAGTTTCACTTACTCGTACATGGATTCGGGATCGGCGTTCATCGAAGGGTCCAATGGTCTCGGCGTGCCCGACTTCTTTGACATTGGGCGCAACGAGTCGTGGGGCGCTGTCTTGCAAGCCTCGTATTACTTCGTTCCCAAGTGGGAGATGTTCGGTCGATTCGAGTACGGCAAGGCGGACATCCCGAACATTGGCAACATCACCAATCCGCCGGGTGCGTCATCGCTTTTCAACGGAAACGATCTGCAGATCATCACGGTCGGTGTGAACTGGTACATCGATGGCGAAGATCTGAAGTGGTCGGCTGATGCAGGTGTTGCGCTCAGCGCGGTCGACGGCATTTGGTGGAACGGCGCCAACGGCTGGCGCGCAGCTGGCGAGGAGAACGAGTTTGTCTTCCGCACGATGTTGCAGTTGGCGTTCTGAACTTTGCGACTGAGGCGTGCGGTCGCGTGTCCTTCATCCAATGAAATCTCGCGCAGGCTCGGAAATTCCGAGCCTGTGCTGTTTCCATGGCGCTTCTCGCTGCGCCGATTTCCTACACTTCGCGCTTCCCCAAAGGTCGCGGGCCGTCCTTGCGGCGTCGCGCCGCCGGATTTCCCTATGCAGACCAACGCGAAGTTCACAACCCCCGCGACGCTCACAAGTCCAGCGACGCTCACAAGTCACGCGAAGCCATCGGCGGACGCAGCATCCGCCACAAGCAACGCCTCCGTTGCCATCTATCGCGTCGAGGTTCGCCCTCGTCGTGGCCACTCCGACCCGCGCGGCGCGGCCGTCCAGCGCGCGATCGAGGGGCTTGGCCTCGCGCGCGCCCCGAAGAAGGTCGAGCACACCGCTGTCTACCTCATCCAAGGTGATCTCACGGCGAGCGAAGTGGATCGCATCGCGAACGAACTGCTCGCCGACTGCGTGACGCAGAGCGCGGACATCCACTCGCAGGGCGCGTCGGGCAGAAGTTCGCGGCCCTCGGTCGCGCCAGGTTCTGCGGTGGTCGAAGTGCATCCGCTCGCGGGTGTGACCGATCCCGCTGCGGAGAGCGTGCAACTGCGATTCATGCGTTGGTCGGCAAGCAGGTCGAGGTCCGCACTGGCGACCGCTACGACCTCCAAGGCGTTGATGCCGTCGTCGCGCGCACGGTCGGCGAGCGACTGCTCGCGAATCATGTCATCCACGCGATCCACACCGAGCCGTATTTCCCGAGCGCGTTCCCAGTTGGAAAGCCGTACGAACTCACGATCCGCTCGGTCGCGATCACGAAGCTCGATGACGCTGGGCTTGAGAAACTCTCCCGCGAGGGACACCTCTTCCTCTCGCTCGACGAGATGAAGGCGATTCAAGCCGAGTATCGCCGCGTTGGCCGTGAGCCGCGCGAGATCGAACTCGAAACGCTTGCGCAAACTTGGAGCGAGCACTGTGTCCACAAGACGCTGAAGTCGACGGTGCGCTATCGCGAACTGTCGCAAGATCCTGCGTTTGAAGGGCAATGGTCGCTTGCAGCCGACGCGAAGTCGCGACCGAATCACGAATTGGGCGCAGAAGGCACGGTCCTCGTCAAGAATCTCTTGAAATCGACGGTCGCCGCGAGCACACACGAACTGATGAAAGACGGCATCGATTGGTGTTTGTCGGTCTTCGTCGACAACTCAGGCGTTGTCGCGTTCGATGACGAGCACGCGGTCTGCTTCAAGTGCGAGACGCACAATCGTCCGAGCGCGATTGAGCCTTACGGCGGCGCTGCCACAGGTATCGGCGGCTGCATTCGCGATGTCATCGGCACGGGTCTTGGTGCGAAGCCGATCGCCGCGACCGATGTGTTCTGCGTGGCGTATCCCGATGTTGCGGAAGTGCCGCAAGGTTGCCTCGAGCCGAAGCGCATTCTCACGCAAGTGGTCGCCGGCGTGCGCGATTACGGCAACCGCATGGGTATTCCCACGCTCAACGGTGCCGTGTATTTCGACGACAACTATGTCGGAAATCCACTCGTCTACTGTGGCTGCATTGGCTTGATGCCGCGCAGTTGCGTGAAGGGTGCGACGAAGAAGGGCGACGCGATCATCGCGGTCGGCGGTCGCACGGGCCGCGACGGTATTCACGGCGCGACATTCTCAAGCGCTGAACTCACCGACAAGCACGCAGATGAATTCAGTCACGCGGTGCAAATTGGAAATGCGATCACCGAGAAGAAAGTGCTTGACGCGATTCTTGCAATGCGCGATCGCGTTGGTGGGCCGCTTTATGACGGGCTCACCGATTGCGGCGCGGGCGGATTTTCCAGCGCGGTCGGCGAGATGGCAAGCGAAATCGGCGCGACCGTGCATCTCGATCGCGCGCCGACGAAGTACGACGGCTTGACGCCAACCGAAGTGTGGATCAGCGAAGCGCAGGAGCGTCTCGTGCTTGCGGTGCCGCGCGAGAATCTCGCGGAACTCGCTGCAATCTGCACGGATCACGGCGTCGAATGGTGCGACCTCGGCACCTTCGGTTCTGATGATGGCGACATCACGCTCTTATGGAAAGGCACCGAAGTCGGCCGACTTTCCTGCGAATTCCTGCACGGCGCGATTCCGATGCCTGTCCGCGAAGCCGTGTGGGATGCGTCGTGGGCCGCGCAGCAGCGTGCGCCGAAGCGTGCGCCGCGCATCACGCGTGACATTGCGAGTGGCGCCGATGCGATGAAGGCGCTTGAGATGTTGCTCGCGCATCCGAACATCGCGAGTAAGTCGTGGATCATTCGACAGTACGACCACGAGGTGCAAGGTTCGAGCGTGTTGAAGCCGCTCGTCGGTGTGCCTGTTGGAACATCGGGTGGAGGGCCTGGTTCAACCTGCGGTGGGCCTGGCGACGCAGCCGTGATTCGCCCGAAGAAGAATTCGACGCGCGCACTGGCGATCGGCAACGGTCTCGCGACAGGCCTCGGCAGCGATCCATACGCGATGGCGATCGCCGCCATCGACGAATGCGTGCGCAATCTCGTGTGCGTGGGCGCAGATCCGACGCGCATCGCGATCCTCGACAACTTCTGTTGGCCAAGTTGCAAGGATCCGCGCAACATGGGCGCACTCGTGCGCGCGTGCGAAGGTTGCTACGACGCGGCGAAGGCGTATCGCACGCCGTTCATCTCCGGCAAGGACTCACTCAACAACCAGTTCGTGACGGAAGACGGTCGCACGATTCAGATTCCGCCGACGCTTTTGATCTCGGGCTTTGCGCCGGTCGCCGAAGACACACGCGCTGTGTCGATGGACGCGAAGGCTGCGGGCAACGCGCTCGTACTTGTTGGGAAGACGACGAATCGCCTTGGCGGTTCGCACTTCGCGATGCTTGCCGGGATGACGAACGCGAAGATTCCGGCACCGAGTTTGGTCGATGGGCCGAAGCACGCAGCCGCAGTTGCGCGTGCAATCGCGGCGGGGCTCGTGGCGTCTGCGCACGATTGCTCAGAAGGCGGCTTCCTCGTGGCAGCAGCCGAGATGGCGTTCAGCGGCGGACTGGGACTCGCGCTTCAGACCGATGCGATGTCGTGCGATGGCGATGTGCCGCTCGTCGCTCGGCTCTTTGCGGAAGACAGTGCGCGTTACCTCCTCGAAGTGCGCACGGCAGACCTCGCCGCGTTGTCGAAGGCGCTTGGTCACGTACCGCACGCCGTTGTTGGCTCCTTCAACGCGTCCGGCGAACTCACAGTCGCAGGCGCGAGCGCGAAGGTTGCAGACCTCGGACAAGCGTGGTCGGGAGGACTCGCGTGGTAAGCGCGAAGGAATCATCTATGAAAGCACTCGTCATCACCGCTCCCGGCATCAACTGCGACCTCGAACTCTGCGAAGCATTCGAACTCGCGGGTTGCACGGTTGAAAGCGAACTACTCACACGCCTCTCGCGCGATCCATCGCGCATCGACGCCTTCGATCTGATCGGTTTGCCTGGCGGATTTAGTTATGGCGACGACATCGCAGCCGGCCGCATCATGGCAGCGCTCATCCGTGAATCGATGTACCCCGCGCTTGCGGCGGCCATTGCGCGCGGCGTCCCGATGATCACGCCGTGCAACGGCTTTCAAATCGCGGTGCAAGCGGGGCTCTTGCCTGGTCCGTCCGCGGGTGAAGCGTGGAGCGATGTGCCGACGGAGCCAACAGTCGCACTCGCGCAGAATGCGACCGCGCGCTTCAACGACATTTGGACCACGATGGAGGTCCCCGCGAACACGCGCTGTGTGTGGACGCGCGGACTGTCGATGGATGCCGACACGGCGTTGATGCCGTGTGCGCACGGCGAAGGCCGCTTTGTTGCCGACGAAGAAACGATTTCCACACTCGAAGCGAACGGGCAAATCGCGGTGCGTTACGGCGCGAGCGATCACTTCAACGGCTCGGTGAATCGCATCGCGGGTATTTGCGACGCGACGGGCCTCGTGTTCGGGCTCATGCCGCACCCAGAGCGATACCTGCGTTGGACGCAACATCCGCGGTGGACGCGGCTCGCGGCCGCGCAGCGAAGTGGTGTGACGCCGGGACTTCAAATGTTCAAGAACGCTGTCGCGCACGCGGCTGCAGCGCGCACTGTCACGGGAGGAAGACGATGACTGTCGCACAGAAAACACTGCGCTGCGCCACGATCGGTGTTGGCAAGATGGGCCGCCATCACGCGCGGCTCTATGCGCAAAC
>JASGCF010000408.1:0-1817 GCA_030054275.1 Limnohabitans sp.
GAGAAGTTGGAACAGAGTGAACCGCCATCGCTTCTCCTGCGTGATTTGGCGATTGCGGTCTTGAACGCGCCGTTCTCGGTGGTAGTTTCTGAGGAAGTTCCGAGATCCTGAGGCTCACGCTATGAAGAATCGACACGCTCGCCCCATCGTCGCCCTCTCGACAGCGCTTCCGGCAGGTTTCGCCGCTCATGCGATCGCGGTCACGATCGCGTGTTCGTGTGTGTGGAGCGTTTCGTACGCGCGCGATACTGCGAGCGATGTGCGCTACACAGATTTGCTCGCGCGCCTTGGCGCTGCTGCGCCAACTGGTGCGGGCATCGGGGTCGGACAAATCGAAGCCAACGAGGGCTCCAATTACACGCCCGATCAAACGCTTGCTGATTTCAGTGGAACCGCGTTCGTCGTGAACGGCTCAAGCCCTGCTGCGAGTTGGCATGCGACCGAAGTTGGAAAGGCGTTCTACGGCAACACGCTTTCAATCGCGCCTGGGATCACCAATGTCTGGTGTTGGAGCGCGAGTCCGTATGTCACGACTGCGTATCTCAAAGTTGGCTCTGGGGGCACTGTTGCTCCAAGCACGCCGCCAACTGGTCTGCGGGTGTTCAATCACTCATGGATCGGTTCCTTCGGAAGTTTCTCAAACGACAACGACGCGCTTCGTCGTCTTGACTTCGCGATCAACCGCGATCAACTCACCGTGGTTGCTGGCGTGAACAACGGCGCCGGCAGCGCTGCGCAACCGATGATGGCCTACTCGTACAACGGGATCGCTGTTGGGCTTCCGAACGGCGCCCACTCCAACTCGCTCACTCCGGCCAACATCGATGGCCCGAATCGTCGCAAGCCAGACATGGTTGCGCCTGGTCAATTCACCAGTTTCGCAACGCCTGTGGTTGGCGCTGCTGCTGCACTTTTGTGGGACACAGCAGATAGCCACCCGAATACTGCAGGCAACGGCAATGCAGCCCGCGCAGTCACAGTGAAGGCAGCGCTGATGGCTGGCACGCAACATCGCGCTGGTTGGTCGAACGGCGCGCCTGAATCGGGCGCATCGAAAGGCATCACGACGACTCCGCTCGACGCGATCTACGGCGCAGATCTTCTTGACATCAATCGCTCACATCTCATCTACACGGGTGGCGAGGCGACCGGTTTTGCTGCACCTCAGCCAAGCACCTTCGAGCGACACGCTGGCTGGGATTACATCCCCACAGTCGTTGCCAACACCAGTGTCTACTGGTCGTTCCGCGTGCACCAGCCCGTCGACGAGGTGAGTGTTGTCGCCACTTGGCACCGACTTGTTGCGACAAACTTCGGCTCGTGGACGCTGCAAGATTTCGATCTGCGCTGGTGGAAACTCGTGAACGGAGTGCCGACCTCCATCTCTGGCGCCGAGGGCGCGGGTATCTACGCTTCCGGCAATGTGGAGTCGAACTCAACGGTCGACAACGCAGAGCACCTCTTCATCCGCAATCTCGCTGCTGGCGACTATGTCTTGGAACTGAAGCGCAAGGCCGGAAGCCAACTTGCCATGCCAGTGTGCGTTGCGTGGTACATCCCAGAAACCGTGCCCTCGAATCCAGCGGACCTTGACAACGACGGCTCTGTCGGCGCTGCCGATCTCGCGCTGTTGCTTTCGCAATGGGGAACGAACGGCAGTGCAGATCTCTCGGGGAATGGCAGCGTGGGTGCGGAAGACTTGTCCATCCTGTTGGCTTCGTGGGGTTGATGGCTTCGTGGGGTTGAACTCGCGCCGCGGGACTGAACTCGCGCCGCGGGACTGAACTCGCGCCGCGGGACTGAACTCGCGCCGCGGG
>JASGCF010000408.1:1917-2677 GCA_030054275.1 Limnohabitans sp.
ACTGACGAAGTTCGCGTTTGCGTTACTATCCGCGGCCCATGCGGCCCATGACGCAGCGCATCTGGCTTGCGACGCTCCTTTTGGTCGTCGGAGTGCCTCTCATCTACCCGATCTGGCTCGGTGTCGCGAGCGCGTTCGTGGCGGACGATGGCTCATTCACGCTGTTTCATGTGCTGAATGTCTTCCGCGATCCGGTCTTGCGTGAAGGGCTGCTGAATGCATTTCTGATTGCCTGCTGCACAACGGTGATCGCGGTCGCGATCGCGTTGCCGCTCGCGATGCTTTCGGCGCGCGCGATATTCCCTGGTAAGGCGCTGCTGTCGACACTGATTTTGGCACCTCTCGTGCTGCCGCCGTTTGTCGGTGCGATTGGCATGAAGCAGTTGCTTGGGCGCGAGGGCGCGGTCAACGCCCTGCTCCTCGACCTGCACGCCATTTCGTCGCCGATCGACTTCCTTCACGCGGGCGGGTTCTTCCTTATCGTGCTTTTGGAAGCGGTCGCGCTGTTCCCGATTCTCTATCTCAACCTCGTCGCCGCGATCGCAAACCTCGATCCGTCGATGGAGGAAGCAGCGACCAACCTCGGCGCGGGACGCGTCAAACGCTTCTTCCGCGTGACGCTGCCCTTGATCCGCCCCGGCCTCTTCGCAGGCGGCACGATCGTGTTTGTGTGGAGTTTCACCGAACTCGGCACACCGCTGATGCTTGAGTTCACGAAGACGACCCCGGTGCAGATCTTCAACGGCATCAAAGAAATGGA
>JASGCF010000409.1 GCA_030054275.1 Limnohabitans sp.
GAACTGGCAAACAAGCGAGTGTCGCGAAGGTCTTTGCGGGTCTCGGCTGGTCTCGGCCACCCGTCGTGTCGTTCGAGGGGCTGCGAAGAGTACAGCGTCTTTACGAAATTCCCTAGGGAAATTTGCAGAGACGAAAAATTGGTTTAGGTTGCATGATTCAGAGCGGTTGCTGACTGGCTGGCGTTGCGTTCGGAGAGCCCTCGTTTTTGGAGAGCCCTCGTTTTTGGAGAGCCCTCGTTTTTGGAAAGCCCTCGTTTCTTGAAACGGCGTTCTCGCAAACGGTCCGCGTATCCCACAACACCATCTGCACCATCTGCACCATCCGCACCATCCGCAATGCGTCCTGAGCCCCGAGTCCGAGTGTCGTCACCCAACCAACTCGATCTGTTCGATCCGAGCCGTCCCAATTCGAAGCGAGTCTAGAGGAGTTCCTATGCAGACCAATCATCAGCGTTTGACCGTCGGTGCATTCTTGAAAGCATCGTTGGCGCCATCTGTCGCAACGACCTGCGGTGGCGCGCTTGCCGCCTCGCTCGTTGCGCTCTCAGTGAGCACTGTTGCTGCTGCAGACGGCACATGGGAGATCATGGCGACCGCCGATGGCGTGTCGTCGGCGGCGCTCCCCGGCATCAAGGGTGCCGTGTGGGTTCCGAACCAGTGGAACAACCCGACCATCGACTCGAACGGCAATGTGAGTTTCCGCGGCCAGATCGCTGGCCCCGGCATCACCAACACCGGTGCGACGGCGAACCACCTCGTGCAGGTTCGTGGAACCGCAGGTGCATGGACGATCGTCGCCCGCAACAACTCGGGTGTCCCCGGCGACACGCCGGCGGGTGCGATCATCTCGCGCACCGCAAGCCCGAACAACTCGCTCGTGAGCGCGAACAACATGACCGCGAACGGCGGCGTGCTCGCCTCGGGCTATATGACGGGTACGGGCATCACCGCGGGCACCAACGACACGGCGACGTGGTTCGTCCCTGCCTCCGGCACGCCGGTTCTGCTTGCGCAAGGCCGCGATGCGTGCCCCGGCACGGCTGGCGCGCTCCTTCCGGCAAACATGACCGTTTCCTCCGGCCTGCGCGTGAACGACGCGGGTGAGTACATCTCGACCTTCACGCTCTCGGGCGGCGACACGGTGACGGCAAACAACTCCGCGCTCCTTCTGATCCGCTCGGGTGCGGACCAACTCATCATGCGCAAGGGCGATCCGGCTCCGGGGCTCTCGGGCCTCACGGTGACCCCGGGTAGCTTCAGCCAGTACCTCAACGGTTCGAACATGGCCTTCACGGGCACGCTCGTCGGTACGGGCGTGACGACCGCCAACGACGCCGCGTACTTCACCAATGTTGGCGTTGCGAGCGGCGTGCGCATGTGGGCGCGCGAAGGCGACGCGATCCCCGGCTTCAAGGGGCTGACCTTTGCGACGGGTTCCTTCTCCTTCAGCCAGCGTCCGCTGTCCGCGGACGGCACCATCACGTTCATCACGACGCTCGGTGGCAGCGCGACCTCGCTCAACAACACCGCCGTTATGACGGAAAATAACGGCTCGTTCACGATCCTCATCCGCAAGGGTGACGCGATCCCCGGCATCACCGACTCCGCTGATCCGAACTTCAGCGGCAAGGTGTTCTCGACACCGAGCACCTCGAACGCAGTTCGCACTTCAAGCGGCATGTACGCCTTCGAAGGCATCTTCATGAACGCGGACGGATCCTCGATCACGTCGCCCGCGCCCGCGACCTACATCGGCGTGCGCAAGGCGGACGGCACGATGGTCACCGTGTGCCGCCAGACCGATCCGGTGCCGGGCATGTCGGGCTTTACGTTCGACAGCCTCTCAGGCAGCACCAGCCTGTGCGCCGCCGCGAACGGTGTGATCGTGTTCAACGCGAATGTCTCGAACGCCGGAGCCGGAACCTTCGGCAACGCGCTGATGGCGTGGGATGCCGTTGGCGGCCTTCGTCTTCTCGCAAAGACTGGCGACACCAACTTCACCGGCACCGCGGTCAACCAGCTCACGCTGATCGGTTCGACCGGCAACAACGGCAACGGCAGCGGCGCGGGCCTCAGCGACAACGGCTGGCTCGTGATCCGCGCGGGTGACTCGGCTTCGGGCCTCTACGCCATCGCGCGCATTCGCGTCGAGCCGCCAGCCAACAACTGCCCGGCCGATTTCAACGACGACGGCAATGTCGGCGCTGATGACCTCGCGCAACTCCTCTCCGCGTGGGGCACCTCCGCTGCCGATCTTGATGGCGACGGCGACACGGGCGCGTCGGACCTCGCGATTCTGCTCTCGTCGTGGGGCGCATGCCCGTAAGCGATCTCTCGTTCAGACTGGTTTCCATCTGAGTTGATCGAACAGCATCTCTCGATCAGAACCTTTCGATCAGCACATCCACCACACTCGCGGAAGCACGGTTGACGCCGTGCTTTCGCCTTCAGCATCTTGTCTTTCTCTCTCGACACCAACCGTACACGACCACCTCTATGACATTGCCCTCTCCGACCAACCAACAGCGTGCATTCTTGCGCTCCGCGCTCCAAGTTTCGCTCCTCTGCGGGGCATCGGCGCTTGCAGCGCCCGTCACCGCTGGTGAAATCTTTTTCCTCGGAGCGGTTCCATACTCGTATGTGGTGGATGTGAGTGCGGAT
>JASGCF010000410.1 GCA_030054275.1 Limnohabitans sp.
ATCTTCGCCGGGCCGAGATACTGTCGAGTCTGCAACTGAGGTTCGTTTTCAAACTTCCATACCAGTCCTGCTGACAATCTCAGGGCACAACTACATTCCGATCACTTATACATACGGGCCGCCGTCACCATGCGGCTGGGTGAGCAGCACGATGTCGGGAGCGTCGGCGCAATCGTTTCCTTCGGCGGCTGGTCCATGGACTGCGTCAATCACCTTGCTACCTGGCACATATGCAATGTCTTTTAGCGCGTCTGCTGGTCAGATTTCCTGTCCATCAGGCAACTATCCATTGCCGTGTGATGGACAGATAGGAGTCGCGTTGACGGCGTCGTTCACTCCGCTCGCCTTCGAGGTTCCCACGCAGTACCCCACCATCCAAGCCGCGATCGACGCAACTCCCGCAGGCACCGCACGCACAATCAATGTGCTCGCCGGAACCTACAACCAGTCGTTCTCGCTGAACGGCAAAAACGTCATTGTGCGCGGCGCTGCGGGAAACACGACGATTCTCAACGGCGCTGGCCTGACGACATCGATCGCGACCTTCACCGGCGGTGAACCAGCGACCGCGGGCGTCGAGAATCTCGTCTTCCGCAACGGCATCGCTGGACGCGCGATCAATCCGCCGTCGTACAACTTCACGGGCGGCGGCGGCATATTCGGCAAAGATTCGTCCGCGTTCGTTCGCAACTGTCGCTTCGAGGATTGCGGCGCAGACTTCGGCGCAGGAATCTACATGCTTCGCTGTACGGTCGACGTCGACGGCTGCGTCTTCAGTTCCAACGATGCGACCACCGACGGTGGCGGCATGCAAACCTATGCATGCTCGGGTGTCGTGAAGAACTCGACCTTCACGGGAAATCGCTGCGCGCTCAGTTACGCGGGAAGCGGTAGTGCCTTCAAGGGTGTGGGCATTCGCATCGCTGGCACGACACTTGCGCTGCAGGCATGCACGATCTCGGGCAATCCGATTCCAAACGCAGGCGCTGCGGTTGAGTACTTTGAGAATGTGAAAGTTCTTTCGGGCGTGTTGCGCCTGGTTGATACCGACATTGTGTCGAACACAGTCGGCAGCGGAAGCATCGACGACGCGGGCGCACTGCGGATCCTCGGGCGCCAACAGTCGTGCATCCTGTCGGCGGGCACGACGATTTGCACCAACACGCCGCGGAATGTCGTTGGGCCATACTTGGTCGAAGGCGCAGCGACGGTCTGCGATTGCGAGGCGGACTTCTCAGGGAACGGGCAAGTGGATGCTGCGGATCTTGGCATTCTGTTGAGCGTTTGGGGCACTTCGCCCGCGAATGGTCAAGGCGATCTCAATCACGACGGCATCGTGTCTGCACCGGATCTTTCAGCGCTGCTCGCACGATGGGGACCGTGTTCCTAAACGGCACGAAACGACACCGAACGACACCGAACGCCACCGAACGACAACGAACAGAGTATGAAGGAACACTGTGACGGATGTCTTTCCCACCACGCACGCTACATGGCTCATCGACCGCGCTGAACTCGCGCCGGACGACGCGCGGCTGCATGTGATGCAGCGCTACTTCGAGCCGCTTTGCGCGTACGCGCGAGCGTCGACTTTGCGCTACCTCGGCGAACCAACCGAGCTTGTGAACGATTTCCTCGCCGCGCGGCTTTCCGATCCGCTGTACTTGCGGCGCTGGGCTGAGAGCGGCATGGCACTCCGGCGCTGGCTTGCAAACGGCTTGCTGACACACGCACGCAATCGCGCTCTTGCGGAGGCGCGTCGAAATCGCACGGGAACGACGGTCGACCCAGCAGAACTCGAACGGATGACTGCATCGCACTCGACCGATGCGCTGCTTGCGCTTGAGCGTGTTTGGGCAGTGCGAACGGTGACGGAGGCGCACGAGCGCGTGCATTCAGAACTCGTCGCCGAAGGTCGCGGTGCGTGGTGGGAACTCTTTCGACTTCACGGCATGCAAGGGATGTCGTACGCCGAGGCATGTCGGATCACGGGTGTTGCGCCGTCAAATGCAACGAATGTGTATCGCTCGGTTGCGCTTCGCCTGCGTGACGCGCTGCGCACGATTCTCGAACGCGAGGGCATTCGACCAGAAGAGATCGCCCATGAACTGGCGTTGATGCAGGACATGCTTGGCTGACGCGCTGCGCACAGTGCGCGGGATTGCGCCCGAATGAACTCGAGCATCCAAGCACATCGGCCGCAGTGCTATCCAGTAGGCTGCTTCCATGGGCGCCACTTCAACAGAAGTCGAGATCGCGGAACTGCGCGCGGTCGTTCGCGCGGTACGGACTCCAGCGTTCGCGCGTGAGTGTTCAGAATCGCGCCATTGTTTAGCGCTCGCGGTGCTCGTCATTTTCGCGCTCATCCTTGGATTTCTGCACAGCGGCCCGGTTCGTGCATGGTTCTCTACGTCAGGTCATCCCTGGCGGAAAACCGAGGAGTCAGTCATGCGTGCAGGAATAATTGGCCGTTCGATCGTTGCGTCGTCGTCATTTGTGCTCGTCGGCGCGGTGTCTGCGGAGACGAGAGGGATCGATGGATATGTACAGGTCGCCGACTCCGCCGCCGAATTCTCTCCGACGCAAGGCGGAAATGGCTGGTGGTATCGGTTCGATCGTGGCGACGGGACCGTAGCACAGGACATGCAGCACTACT
>JASGCF010000411.1 GCA_030054275.1 Limnohabitans sp.
GGAACAACTTCGCCGGGGTTGACGGCGGCGCCATCGCGATGCAGAGCATCGACCGGCTCGAGATCGACGGCGCCGACGGCGTGCCAACCATCTTCGAGAACAACTCCGCGAACCGCCATGGCGGGGCGATCTCCGTCAATGTCGACTGGGTGGGCGCGGGCACCTTCCAACTCGACGACGCGATCTTCCGCGGCAACGGCGCAGGGTCGCAGGGCGGAGCCATCTGGATCCGCCAGACCGATCCGAACGGGGCGCGATCCCTCACCGACGCGTCCTTCATCACCAACGCGGCCGCGAGCGGGGGCGCCCTCTATCTCGAGGGCGCGTCGATCCTGACTCGGCTCGAGCGCACCGCCTACTGCGGGAACGATCCCAACAACATCGTGGGCTCCTACACGCAGCCGTCGTCCTCGGCGAACTGCTTCACGGTTGCCTGCATCGACAACAACGGCAACGGCTTCCCAGATACCTGCGACTTCCCGATCACCGACTGCAACGGAAACAACATCTCTGACGACGAAGAACTTCTCAACAACGACATCAACAACGATGGCGTTCCAGATGACTGTCAGTCGGATCTCGACTTTGCTGGACTCGAAACCGAAATTCGCCCGATCACGCATGTTGTCAATGGGCTTCCACAGACGGCCGTGTGCTGGCGCGTCTATGCGAAGTTCCGCAAGGGCGCGTCACTCGCGACGGTGACAGCGATGTTCGGTAACTCGCAGTGGCCGCTCCTCGTTTCGAACGCGGCTGGCTTCTATCAAAGCCCAACGGGTGGTAACACGGTCGAAGACATCGTGTGCAATTCAACCGACAACTCGCTGCGTTACGACAGTTTCTTCACCATCTCTGCGGAGTGTCGTTCGCAGACAGACTTGCAAATATCGCCGGGACTGTCGTTCTCGTCGTTCAATGCGCCAACCAACGCGTCGCTCTCGACGGCGAACGGCGCGATCTTTGTGTCACCTGATACCGAAGCATCGCGCGCGGGCGATGACCTTCGCGTGTTGCTGATGCAATTGACCACCAAGACGGCAACTCGCCCAACCGCCACCCTGAACTTGACTGGCGACAATGCAGAACAGGTTCCGGACAACGAGTGGTATGCCTACGCGTTGCCGATTCCCGAGGCAGCTGTCACTTCTGCAGTCGACTGCAATGGAAACGCGACGCACGATGCGCTCGATATCGCGAGCGGCAGCGTGCGCGACTGCAATCTCGACGGCATTCCCGATTCGTGCCAATCGCCCGACCTTGCAGCGGATTGCGATGGCGACGGAACGCCGGATGCATGCGAGATTCGCTACGGTTTGGCCACCGATCTCAACGCCGACGGCATTCCTGACAACTGTCAGTGCCAAGGCGATGTCGATCAGAACGGCGCTGTGAATGTCGACGACTTGCTGGAGATCTTTGCTGCGTGGGGTGATCCAAACCCGGGTGCAGCCGATCTCAACGGCGACGGCATTTGCAACGGCCAAGATTTGGTGCTCGTACTCGGCGGTTGGGGCGCGTGCCTCTAAGGCGGCTGTGATGCAACGATTCGCTTTCATCACTTTCGCCGTGGCGGCGGTGGGCGCGTCCGCGTCTGTGGCAGCCGCAACCGATCTCACGCTGACAGGCACCATCGGTTCGCCGCAGGGCGCACCGTACGATGTGTTCGCGTCTGATGTTGCGTTGGCGAACCAAGGCACACTGGTTGTCGGAATTCGCGGCGCAGACACTGTTGCGCCGAGCGCCGGATCTGTGGAAATCTTCGCATCGACGGACGAAGGTTGGGATCGCGTCGCGCGTCCGTCTTTTGCCGGTCTCGCTGCGGGTGATCAACTTGGTGAGTCGGTCGCTGCGTACGGTGATTGGTTCGCGGCCGGCGCGCCGCGACACGACGCGCGCGGAAGCGATGCAGGTGCTGTCATGTTGGCGCGAAGGTCAGGCGGTGCGTGGTCACATGCCGCCACGCTTCTACCGCCCGCAGGAGCCGGTGCGCATTTCGGCGCTTCGGTTGCGATGACCGCAGAGCGACTTGCGATCGGTGCACCGCGTGCAGCAGGTGGTGGATTTGTGGATGTGTATGTGCGCGTAGGCGACGCGTGGACTTTCGAAACACGCATTGCAAATCCAACGCCTTCTGCAGCCAATCGCTTCGGCGAATCGGTCGCGCTGGGCACCGACGCATTTGGGGCACCGCTTCTTGTGATCGGTGATCCGGCCGACGATGCGGTGCTCACCGACGCGGGATCTGCGCGTGTATACGGGTTCGCGGCGGGCGCGTGGAGCGAACGCGCCGTACTCACGGCATCGAGCACGAGTGATCGCGTGTTCTTTGGCCAATCGGTCGCGGTCGCGTCAGGCGTTGTTGCTGTGGGTGCCTATGCAGCAGCAGGTGGCAGTGCAAAGGCGCCTGTCGAAGAGGCGGGCGCGGTTGAAGTGTTCGTCGCCGACGGTGCTGCATGGTCGCGCGTTGCGGTGCTCACTTCGCCCGAGGCAGCGGCGTACGGAAGTTTCGGCTGGGATATCGCGCTTGAATCACGCGTCACGGCGTCGGGTGTGTCGTGGACGATGTTGGTGGGCGAACCAGGTGCGCCATCGGAAAGTGGCGATGCACAGGCTGGGCGCGTGCATTGCTTGCGCACATCGGCGCCTGCGTCTTGG
>JASGCF010000412.1 GCA_030054275.1 Limnohabitans sp.
TCGCGCAACGCGATGTCACTTTCCTCGCCCATCTCCTCGGGTTCGGTGACGCCCAAGTGTTGGACGATCGCCAATTCCATTGGCGAGAGCGTGATGCGCTCTCTGGGGGCGTCTGGATCCTGAGCGGAAGCCGCTTGCTCAAACGCAGCCTCAGCATCGGCCACACTCGCGATCGCACTGGGTGACAATCCTGCAATCAACGCAATCAGTTGTAGACCCCGCGCTTCCGTCTTTTGTGCCGCGCGCGACTGCAGCTGTCGCAAGGCGCCTTCAAAATCCGTCTTTTCTAGCATGTAGCTGTAGCGAGGCGAGAAAACCTCCACCGATCGTGCAGCCGCTTTGATCGTGGCGTCATCAAGCGACTGTTCGAGCAGCGCGCGATACGCCTGCTCCCAACGCGACGCACCTGGATGGATGCGATCAACTCGACGCGCGACTCGCGGATCGCGCGACTCGCGATCGCGCGCCGCTTTGATCTGCGCCGCGAATGGAAGCGCACGGAGTTCTGCAAGTTCATCAGAGTTGCCGCTGTTCCATCCCGGGAGGCCCTTGAACCCAGGGATGGCAATGAGATCGCCGCCCATTTCGCGACTCGCATACGCCCAAAGCTCGGAGTATTCGATGTCGCGCGCGCGATGCGGCATGTCGAACGCAAGCATCAACGCGAACGCAACCATCGCGTCAGGATCACCAGGAACCGCAGCCTTCGCCAACGCTCGTTCGGCCGCCTCTAAGAACGCCTCCGGTTGCGTCGCGCGATCGATCTGTGCGGGCTCGGGTACGCGAGCGGCGCGCAGCAGATTCGTCACAGCGCGAACGCGCAGCGCATTCGCCAAATTCGCATCCTGCAACAAGACATCTTGCAAGATCGCCATACCTGCGACTGCGAAACCGCGCGGCAGATGTTGTTCACCTGCGGCTTCAAAGCACTCGATCTCCGAGCGTTGTACGAGACCGCTTGTCGCGGGATGCATGGCGAGTAGCCCAAGTTGAACCCACGCCTCACCGCTTCCCAACTCCGCTGCGACACGAAGATGAGAGACGCCTACTTCGCGCATCATGCGCGCACGAAGTTTCGCCGTGTTTGCGTCGCTCTCGTTTTGATCTGCTCCCGCAGCGCTCAGTTCCATCGCGTCCGCATCGGCAAGCAAGCGAGTGCCCAATTCGCGCTTGAATCGAACGCCGCCAGCCTCCGCGCCTGCTTTCAGATACGCAAGGTAGTCGCCTTCAACAACTTCCGGCGTCGAGACATACATCGGCATCGATCGTCGCCCAGATTTCGGATCGGTGTCGGTTTTGTCATCCCATCCGAGCGCAACCGCGCGCCGCTTCCACCGCTCCGCTGCCGTGTAGTTCGGATACACACCAAGTCCATGCAGGTAGGCCGTCGAGAGATCGCTGCACGCGACTGGGTCACCTGCACGCGCCGCCGTGCGAGTGGCCTTCAGATCAACATGAGGCTCTTGAATCCGAGGAGGCGAGTACAACTGATCAGAGAGTTCGTAGCTCTCATCGATCAAGGTCTGTCGCATCGCCACAACATCAACACGCTCCGACTTGTCCCATGCGGCGCGACGATCTTGGTAGGTCTTGATTTGACCAAGCCAAAAGTCCATCGTCGATTCGCTTTTCTCACACCCGATGCCGTAGGCGTAGCGCGCTGCGCACTCCAACATGGAGGGGAAGTCTTCGCGCAATGCTGCCTGACTGAAGTACTCTGTCGCGATGCGTTGATTACGCGCGACGCCGCTGCCGCTCGAATACGCGACACCAAGCGAACGCATGCCAAACGGATTGCCAGCGCGCGCGGCGCGTTCTGAAAGGACGAGCGCATCGCGCAGATCGGTGTTGGTTCCGGTATACGCAATGAGCGAATCCGCGAGGAACGACATCGCAAGCGACGAGCCTTGATCCGCTGCGCGCTGTAAGAGCGCCCGCACCTGATCCAAGTCATATTCGAGGTCATACTCTTTTGAGTCGATACCTCCTATCTCTCGCGCGAGGTCGAGCAGTGCCGTGACAGACCCAGCGTCCGCGCTCTTGACAAGATCTTCCTTCCCCTGCCGAATCTCAAGACCAAGTCGAGTCGCCTCGAAGGCCCAAAATTCGCCCGCTGCCGGATCAAGCGGAACACCTTCTCCACGGAAGTACGCCCTCATGAGATCGCGTGCGGCGCCTGCACTCCCACGCAGTGCGCGCGAACGCGCGACTTCGACATCAAACTCTGCCGGACCGCGCTGCGGCTCAGGCTCGGTCATGAGCGTTTCAATCTTGAGGAACTTGCGCGGTGCACCCTTCCGCGCTGCCGCAATATCTTCGAGGAGATCCGCGAGTTGCCCAATTTTCTCGCTTCGCACACGCGCGCAGACGCGTGCCAATCCATCGCCTTTACTTACCCCATTCGCGTCTTTCTCGCTGAGAATCTCAGAAAGATCAACGACCGCTTGCAGCATTCGTTCGGCGCGCGCGCGACCGAGGAGCCGGATGAACATGTTGGTCGCCATCACGACATCCTGATCCGTCGGACGACCCGAATTGAAGTACCGCCAACGCTCAAGCGCACGCTTCGTTGCCTGAACGCGCGCGTCCATGCCGCCGTTCTTCTCTAAGTCACCAAGCGACATTGCGGCGTCCCAATCAACAAATGCCC
>JASGCF010000413.1 GCA_030054275.1 Limnohabitans sp.
GAGTTACCAGGCTGGAGTGGTGGATTGAGCACGATCACATTGTTCGGAGCAAACGATGTGAATCGCGACGGAACCACCGACGCGCAAGACCTCGCAGTACTGCTCGCGAACTGGGGCTGAACCGGCGGGACGAGCGCTGCGAAAGCAGTGCGCCGAAGCTCCACTCCTCACGCGGCCCGCGGATCACTCCGTGGGCCGTGTTTCTTTTTCAAACTGCGTGATACACGCGGAACCGATTCGAAGTCTGTGTGGTTTGCAGGCGAGTTGCGGTCGTGCTCGTTCAAAGGAGTGTCATCGGCCGTTCACTCTGGACTGTTCAAGCACAGAATCGTGTGCGCGGTAGCATCCGCAGCATGCCTGATGTTGATCTCGGTTCCGTGCTGACGCTCTTGCCTGATGCCGTGATTTCGATTGATCGCGAAAGCCGCATCCTCTGTGTCAATGACGCTGCGATACGAATCTTTGGTTACCCGCGCGAGCAGTTTCTCGGGCGAACGCTGGCAGAGACAATCATTCCAGAAGAACTGGCTGCGCAGCACGCGCGTGGTATGCAGCGCTTTCAAGAGAGTGGACATGGCCCAGTGGTCGGTCGACGCATTGAGATTTCTGCGCGCGACGCAAATGGACGGCGGTTTCCCATCGAGTTGTGCGTCTTTCTTGATGGCGCACAACCGAAGTCGCTGTTTCACGCCGTGATTCGCGATATCAGCGAAAAGGCCGAGCGTGATTCGGCAGCACGCGGCGAGCGTGAGCGATTGACACAACTTCTTGATTCAAGCGTTGATGCGTGGTGGGATTGTCAACTCGATGATCGAACGCACTACGGCGAGCGCTTGGCAACGCTGCTCGGCGTCGAGGTGGCGTCGCTTCCCTCAGTGGATCCCGCGCATCTGGCCGTCATTGTTCCAGAGGATCGTGCGCGCGTTGAGGACGCGTGGGATGCGCATATTGCAGGATCTTCTTCGCGGTTTGAATGTACTTTTCGCGTGCGTCGCACAGACGGAACAGAGCGCTGGTTGCGAACTCGTGGACGGGCAGTTGCTTTTGATGCAGGTCGGCCGACGCGACTGTTGGGCACGATTGCAGATGTCACGGAGCAGCAAGCAGTTGATGAGCGACTTCGCAATGCGCAGCGCTTAGAACTGCTTGGACTTCTCGCTGGTGGATTCGCACACGATTTGAACAATTTGCTTGCAGCAATTCGTGGTCAAGCTGCGCTTGCTGCGACGGAACCAGGTGTGCCACCAGCGGTACTTGAGTCGCTTGAAACCGTGCAGTTGGCAACGACCAAGGCCAAGATGCTCACGCTGAATATGTTGGCACTTGGGAAGCCGCGATCCAACGAGGTGCCATCACAACCGAGCCGAGTTGCGCTGGTTCCTGTGATCGAAGAAGCCGTACAACTTGCGCGCATTGGTCTTCCCAAATCGATTCGTGTCGTGACAGAACTTGCGTCGCTTTCGTTCGTCGATGTGATGATCGATGCGAGCGCGTTCCAGCAGGTGATTTTGAATTTGGCCTTGAATGCGCGCGACGCGATGCCGAGTGGCGGCGCACTTCGAATTGATGGAACGCTGGTGGACGCCGGTCCTGCATTGCACGGCGTCGAGGGCGGTGAGGGGTCGACAGCGAATCCTGATGAGAGTTCCAGTGTGACAGCATCGCGGGTTCGCTTGGTTGTTGAGGACACCGGCGTTGGCATTCCCGAAGATGTTTTGCCGCGAGTGTTTGAGCCGTTCTTCACCACGAAACCGAAGGGTGTAGGGACTGGCCTTGGGCTTGCTGTCGTACATCAGGCAATCACAACTGCGGGCGGCCGATTGCGGGTCGAGAGTGAACGGGGGCGTGGTACGCGTTTCACCATCGAACTTCCGTGCGTTGTTCGGCAGGCGGAAGCAGTTGCGATCTCGCAGGAAGTTGCGCGGTCGATTGTGGTGGTTGAAGCCCATGATCTTCTTCGCCCCATGCTTGTGGAGGCGCTTCGCTCAAGCGGTCATCAAGTGCACGCTGTTGCGCGCCTTGATGAGTTGCACGCGTTCGTGCGTGATGGTGAGTGCCAATCAGATGGCACCGCCATCGACATGCTGATTGCAGATCCAAGCGGTGCGGCCGATGCACTCTTTGCCTTCCACGCGCAACTTGAGCAATGGCGTGGTCGACCGATTGCGCTGCTCATTGCCACCGACGATCCATCGGTTCGCCTGCCTGTGCGGGCGCCGGCGCATGTGGCGCTCCTGTCGAAACCCTTCGAGATTTCAGTGCTTCTTGCAGAAGTTCGGCGAGTTGCTGGATTTGCGGAGCGCACCTGAGGTTCGGGGATGGATCGGGACGGATCGGGGCGGATCGGGGCGGATCGCTGTTGCGCACTCTGACCGCGACGCTTTGTCTTGAAGTCGACGGGTGCTTGCGCGCGTTCATGCTCCATTTCGCCTGAAAATTGCGACGGCATGGTTGACAGCATCAGAAGCGAAGTATACTAACAAACACCGAACAAGTTTCGGTGAATCTTTCATCGCGAATGGGTGTCTTGGGGCAGGAATTGGCGCCAGTCATGCGCCAGTCATGCGCCGTGCATGTGCATGCGCCGTGCATGCGATTGCGGCTGCCTCCAGCATTCTCACCAGCATTCTCAATTGCATTGCACACC
>JASGCF010000060.1:0-10076 GCA_030054275.1 Limnohabitans sp.
AGGAATGTCCAGTTGGCACGAAACCAACCAATTTCGCCGTCTTCGGCCTCGCATTCGCATCAATGTTGGTGCTGACTGCCTGCTATCTCGCGGCAAGCCCGGGCGGCCTCAACAATCCGGCTGTTCGCATGCACATCGCGGTGCAACTTGTGCTGACATCCGCATTGCACCTCTCTGAATTGCGCATGGTTGCGCTGCCGAGTTTGACGCGAAACACACTTCTCGCAGCAGCGGGCATCATCGGAGTGGTGACGGCGATCGCTATCCCAGGACGCGAGACCTACCTCCGGTATCTCGGCTTGTACGGATTGCTGTTTCCAGCCTACGCCGCGTTGGCATTGCGTGCGGGTGGGCGTCCATCGATCGGCGCTGTGGCCGCGCTGCTTATCGCGCTTGCGATCGCTACGCCCATCATCGACACCGCGTTTTTGGACCGTCCCTCGCTTGCCGCGCCGCTTGCCGTCGTACTTCCGCTCGCGGCTGTCGGAATGTTTGGTTCACGCGCTCGCACGCTCTCAAACTGACGACGCGCGAAGTCCCGAAAACCGAGGAAGAGTGTCGTTCATTTGACCGAAAAGAATCGTACGCTGAGTGAGTTCGCCATCTGACGCGCGTATTGACTTCACTGCATGGACGCACCATACCAACCCATCGCCAAGAAGGACTTTGACTTCGCAGCCGCGCAGCATTTGCTGTCGCGTGCTGGATTTGGTGGTACGCCCGCGCAGGTACGCGCACTCGTCGAGCGAGGACCGGAGGGCGCTGTTGAGTTGCTTCTCGACTTTCGCCGCGGCGCATCGGAAGAATCGCCTGTTGATGGGCGACCAGCCGCGGGCATCGAACTCCGCAGCGACATCATGCGTCAGCCGACGCCGGAAGAGCGTGAAGCCGAGCGCCGCGCGCGTGCCATGAAAGACGAAGAGACCATCGCGCGACTACAAGCGATGCGACAACAACGAGAGCGCGATGATCGTGCGCAATTGGCATTGATGCAGAAGTGGTGGCTTTCGCGCATGATCGAAACGCCGCGACCGCTTGAAGAGAAACTTGCGTTGTTCTGGCATGGCCACTTCGCAACGGGCTATCGCACGATCGAAAATAGTTGGCACATGGCGATGCAGAATGAGATGTTCCGCAGACGCGCAGCAGGAAACTTCGAAGTACTTGTTCGCGGCATCATCAGCGATCCCGCGATGCTGAAGTATCTCGACAACGACGAAAATCGCAGAGCAAGCCCCAACGAGAATCTCGCGCGCGAGTTGCTAGAACTCTTCACGCTTGGTGAGGGAAACGGTTACTCAGAACGCGACATCAAGGAAGGTGCGCGCGCGCTGACTGGCCGAACCTTCCGCGGCAACGAATACTTCTTCGATCAACAGCAATTCGATACAAAGCCGAAAGAGATCTTCAAGCGCCGAGGAGCATTCGATGGAGATGCCTTTGTCTCGATGATTCTCGAGCGGCCTGAATGCTCGCAGTTCCTTGCATCAAAGTTCTATCGCTACTTTGTGAGTGATGCACCCACAGTCACGCGCGATGGGAAAGAAGTCGTGTTGCGCATGGCCAAGCAAATGCGCGAGTCGGAGTACGACTTGCGCCCAGTCTTGCGATCGCTCTTCCTCTCACAACACTTCTATGCGCAAGCGAACCGTTTGGCGATCATCAAGAGCCCAGTGCAACTCATCGTGCAAACGGTACGCAGTTTGGGCACACCAACGCGTGAAATGAAATCGCTTGTGGATGCAGGCGATCTGATGGGGCAGCAACTGTTTCAACCGCCGAGTGTGAAAGGTTGGGATGGTGGCCGCGCGTGGATCAATACGGCGACGCTCTTTGTGCGGCAGAATGTCGTGGTCTATCTGGTCACGGGGCGCCGTCCGCAAGGATTCGATTGGAGCGCGTCGGAAATGGCGTGGGATGCTTCGCACTTGATCGAGCATTTGCGCGATCAACGCGGTGAACTCGACTCCCATGATGCCGTACGCGGCCTCGTCTCATTCGCCTTGGGCGGCGAAGTTTCACCGCATCGCATCGCGCAACTCGAAGATTTTCTCAGAACGCTCGACGATCCCAACGCCACCCGTGTCGGGCACGCGTCGCTCACAGACGATCGCATCAAAGCGTTGCTTTGCCTTGTCGGCGCCATGCCGGAATACCAACTCTGCTAGACATCGCTCGAGAGTCCGAAAGAAACTGCATATGCACGACTCACCATTCACACGACGACTGTTCTTGCAACGCGGCTGCGCGCTCGCGTCGCTGGCCGCAACAGTGCCGGCGTTCATCGAGCGAAGCGCGTTCGGAGTACTTGGAAATCCCCTGCTTTCCTCGAATCCGGGCGTGCCAGACGAGCGCATCTTGGTCGTCGTACAACTTGGCGGCGGCAACGATGGTTTGAATACGGTCGTTCCGTACGGCGATGCTGCGTACTACACCGCGCGACCGCAAATCGCCGTGCGAGCGCCTGGCACCAATGCTTCTGGCGCGCAGGTCGCACTCGAACTTGATCGCGACGCAGGGCTTGGCTTGCATCCAGCACTTGTGGGATTCAAAGAGTTGTACGACGCTGGCAACTTGTCGGTTGTCCAAGGTGTTGGCTACCCAAATCCCAATCGCTCACACTTCATGTCGATGGATGTGTGGCACACAGGCCGCGCGGATGCGAAGGGTTCGGGTTGGATTGGTCGATACTTTGACAATGTCTGCAACGGCACTCCGATTCCGGAAGGCTCGATTGCCATCGGTCGCACTGCACCGCTGGCGATGCAAGGCGATGTGCAAAAACCAATTTCATTCGACAACCCTGCCCTCTTCCGCTGGCTGGGCGAAGACCTGCACACAGCCATGAAATCGCCCTACGACGCGATCAATCGCGCGGGCTCGCTGCCTGGCACCACGGCGGATACGCAGCGCGATTTCCTCATGCGCACGGCGCTTGATGCGCAAGTCGCGAGCGATCGCATTCTCGCTGCCGTGCGCAAAGATGCGTTGGTGCGGTATCCAGATCACGCCCTTGCGCGGCAGTTGCGCACGGTTGGTGCCATGATCCGAGATGGAATGCCGACGCGCGTCTACTACGCAACAATGGGCGGCTTTGATACACACGGCGGCCAAACTGGCACACACGCCAACCTCTTGCGGCAAGTGTCGGAATCAATCGTCGCGTTTCAAAGCGATCTGAAAGCACAGGGCAACCAAGATCGTGTGCTGACGCTTGTCTTCAGCGAGTTTGGACGGCGCGTCAAGCAGAACGGCTCGAATGGAACAGATCACGGCACCGCAGCACCGGTCTTTGTTGTCGGGTCGAAGGTTCGGCCTGGTGTGATTGGGCGCCACCCTTCGCTTGTTGATCTCGATCAGGGCGACTTGAAATTCGGCATTGATTTCCGCTGTGTGTACGCGTCGCTGTTAGAACAGTGGATGAAAGCGCCGTCAGAGAAAATTCTCCGCGGACGATTTGCATCTGCTGGCGTGGTGCGCGCCTGACGCGCTATGCTTCCCTAATGCGATACGGATGCCACCCCCTCTCGCTCCTCGCCGGTTTGGGCCTGCTGCTGACTGCGTGCAATGGCGAACCCAGTGCACCGAACGCAGCGACAAGTGGCGGTGCGCCCGCAGACCGCGCGAGTGAGGTTGCGCTGAGCGAGCCGGTCTTCATGACCATCACGGTCAAAGGCATGCATTGCGAGGGCTGCGAGGGTGCCATCTGTGACAAGGTTGGCAAGATCGCAGGTGTCACAACCGTGAAGGCAAGCCACGCCGAGGAACGTGTCGAGGTTCAGGCTCCAACCGAACTCCGGCCTGCGATCGTCGCTGCCATTACGAAGCTTGGTTATAAGATCGGCGAGTGAGGCGGTCTTGGAACCTCTGTTCCGGTAACGACTTGCACAATCTTTCGCCGCGGGTGTTTTTGCGCCCCATTTCCGGCACGCGATCAACCTGCACGAATTTGTGACACGATTTTGCGGTCGTTTGCGCTCTCATCTGTGAAGGCACGGCCGAGTCCGTGTGAGCCGATGTTTTCGCGATCGTCCCCGCGAATCGGCATTCCCTGTGGGGCAGTTGTTTGTCCCCATCACTCCCTCCCGTTTCATTCGATGAGTGCACAACGATGAAAAGCATCCTTCTGTCAGCGGTCATTCTGTCCACGGCATGCGCCTCGGTCGCGAACGCGAACCTGCTGTTCATGCGCGGCTACACCAACCTGTCGAACAACCAGCACACGCAACTGTTCGGGTTCAACTCGATCACGGACTTGGCGATGGCCACGACGGCGAACGCAAATGCGCAGTTGTCGTTCAACGCGAATGTCGCCTTCGTCGCTGATTACTTCTTCACCGACGGCACCCGCTACTACCGCACGAGCCAAACCTCGTCGGGCATCAACCAGATCTACCAGTACGGCGAGAGCATTCAGAATGTGCTGACTGGCAACATCCTCTCGCAGCACAACCTCTCGCAGACATGGTCGACCAACGATGACTTCTTCGCAGATAGCGAAGGCAACTTCTACCGCAATAACTCGAGTGGCAGTGGCAGCACGGGCGTCACGCGCTATTCGTCGTTCGCGAACCTGCTCGCTGGCATTGGCACGAGCTTTAACTACGGAGTGACCTACGGATTGGACGATTCGTTCTGGTCGTACGGTGGCAAGTTCTATCGCACCAATACGAACAGCGGCAATGTGACCGGTGTCGCCGAGTACGCTTCGTTCGATGCGCTGATCAACCGTCAGGTCACCACGACCTACACGGGCACTGGCTCGGCGCGTGACATCTTCATGACCGTTCCTGCTCCAGGCGCTGTTGCGCTTCTTGGTCTCGCGGGCATCGTGTCGCGCCGTCGCCGCTGAGTACGTCCGGCACATCCATGCACCAGCACAAGACGCCCCGCTTCGGTGGGGCGTCTTTCTTTTTCGCCTTTCTTGGCGCGCGTCGTTGGGCCTTCTACGCCTACCGCGCGTTGGCCATGTCCAATCCGCGCGTCAAGAACGCACTGCTGCAATTACAGCCGCCGCAACCGCGTCGAGTGCGGCACGCTGCTTCGCGCCTGCAGCGTGGACATGCCCGCCGCCGCCGAATCGCGCAGCAAGTTCATTCACATCAATGAAACGACCATCGGAACCAGCGGGTTTCGAGCGGAAACTCAACTTCGTCACCCCAGCTGCGGCATCTTCGACGACGAGGACCGACGCACGCACCGATGCAATCTCCATCGGCGTATTCACAATCCCTGCGGTTTCTTCGAGAAGAGCGCCGGTCTCTGTGAAGTCACGCGCGGCGAGCGACATCAACGCGATCTGTCCGCCGCCGATCGCAGCGGATGCCTGTACGAACTGAAGGCTCGAAAGTGCGCGTGCCTGAAGCAGCATGCGTTCCGCGCGGCTCGACTGCTCGAGCTGCTGATACATCGCATTCTTGTCGACACCCGCCGCGAGCAAACGCGCGGCAAGTTCAAACTCCCGAGCGCGCGCGTTGGGAAAACGAAACCAACCGGTGTCGGTCGCGAGTCCCATGTAGAGCGCTTCCGCGATCGAGAATCGACCGGCGTCCCGCGAGCCAGCGCCGAGGTCGACCTCCATGGCACGCACGAGTTCAACCAACAGCGCCGTGCATGACCCGCACGAAACATCAACCACGCGACGCGCCGCCACATCGTCGCCGCGTGCATGGTGATCAAGCCCGATCACCCGATCGGCGCGCTCGCGAAGCCACGGCGCAATCACTTCCAGTTGGGTCCACGCGCCCGTGTCGACCACGACGATGAGATCAAAGTCGCCCTCGGGAAGCCGCGGCGCACGCGGATCGATGTGCACGACCTTCGTCGGCCCCTCAAAGGCGCGGAGATTTCCCTCGCACGGGTCGACCACCCAGCCCTCGGCTGCCACGCCCACGGCTTCGCATGCGCGCACGACCGCGAGCACAGAACCCATCGCATCACCGTCAGGCTTCTGATGGGTGGTCACGAGAACTCGCCGCGCCCCGCGAAGTTCGCGTGCGAGGGCGTCGACGGTTGTGTTTGTGGCGTACTGCATGGGAGTGCGCTGATGCGCGCGGCGGAAATGCTACCGAAATCGATCAAGCCGACGCATGACGCCCACAATGGCGGCGCGGTCGCGCTCCATAGCGGCGAGGAGTGATGAGAGGCCGTCAAATCGCTCCATGCCGCGGATGCGCTCATGGAAACGCAGCCGCAGCGGCCAGTTGTACCAATCAAGCGGAAGCACGAGAGGCTGCCCATCGGCCTGAAGCAGTGTCGCCTCGCATGTGCGCGCGCTTTCGCCGAAGGTTGGTTTGGTTCCGACCGAGATCGCCGCAATGGCAATGCTGCCATCAGGAAGCGTCGCTTCGCCTGCGTAGACGCCGTCTGCTGGCAGAATGCGTCCCGTCGCATCAAGATTCGCGGTTGGCCAACCGATGGTGCGGCCGCGTTGGTCGCCCCGCGTGGTCGGACAACGAAGTTCGTACGGTCGCCCGAACACGACGGCAGCATCATGTACGCGGCCGTCGGAAAGGAGCGCCCGCGCAACCGAACTTCGTGCCTCTGTTTGCACGCCATCCGTGAGCGTCACCGTACACGGAGTTGCCACCGCAACCGTAAATCCGTTCGCCGCCCCGAGAGAACGCAGCGTCTCGATGTCGCCCGCCCTGCGATGCCCGAAGCGAAAATCGGGACCCTCTACAACGGCAGAGAAATCGAGGTCAGCGCGAAGAAGGTCGATGAACGCGGAGGGCGAAAGTCCGAGAATTTCAGGCGTTGGCTTCAATTCCAGCACCCGCGTGACGCCACACAGTGCTTGAAGCAGTTCTCGACGCTCAGCGGCGGGCGTCAGGCGCCCCATCACAACCTCTGGCCGCAAAACCGTCGCCGGCAGCGGCTCAAAAGTGACGGCTACGACCTCCGGCGCGACTACGCGCGCTGTTTCGAAGAGGTGTTGGTGTCCGCAATGAACACCATCGAAGTTGCCGATGACAATGGCCCGCATGGCTTTGGTGACCCAAGCGCGCCGCCTTCGGCGCGAAGAAGCATGCGTCAACAGCCGAGGCTTGGCTATCCTGCACGCTTCCCTTTCAGACGGAACATACACGAAATGACCACCGCGCCTTCTTCGCAGCCGAGCACCACGCCGGACGCCAGTGCCATCATCGACACCCTCGCCAGCAGCTTCCGCGCGACCGCAGAAAGCGTCGTGCCGTGGTTTGTGTCGCAGATGCCCCCGATGTATTTCCAAGACACGGATCGGGCGAGCCAGTTGGCGCACCTTCGAGCGATCATCGCAGCGAAGGCCTCCGATCGACCGATCGACTTAACGCTGAAGAGCGAGGACGGACGCCAACTGACGCTCATCAAGAGCGCGAACTACCCAGGCATTTTGGCGGAACTCGTTTCGCAGCTGCCAATGGACCGCTCGCTGCGCGCCGCGAAGATCCACTCGAGTTTCGACGGCAACCTCGTCCTCGACACCTTCGTGTTCGGTGACCCCGAACCATTCGACAGTCGCGATCCGCGTCAATCTGCGAAGTTGACCGACACGATTCGGTACGCGAAGGAACAGAAACTCGATTGGACGCCAGATCAGATTTCGAACTATTTCGCGGGTTGTTCAGCAGAGTATGTGCTCACCTGTACACCGCTGCGCGTTGCAGCGCACTGGAAACTCTTCAGTCGTGTTTCGGGTACCGATGGCACGATTGTGGAACTCGAGCCAGAGTCGCACCCGACGATGAGTCGCATCGTGGTCGTCGTCGAGAACGCGCGTACGCGCACCATGCTCGAGCGTACCGCGAAGATCCTCGCGCGCCACGCGATTTCGATTCACCGCGCCTATCTCGACATTGTGCGTGACGGCAAGGGCGGCTCTGTCACCTTCGTCGGGTTTGTCGTGCAAGGATCAGACGGCAAGGCCATCAACGCTGCAAGCGATGTGTGGAAGTCGGTCGTGCGCGACCTGCGTCGCATCAAGTGGGTTGACGACAAGGCGCTCGAATTGTCGGGGCGACACAGCGAGCTTTCGATCGATGAAGCCGAAGCGATCGTTGGCCTCTGCAACATGGCGCATCAAGTGCTTTCGCCGCAAAATCGCTTCCTTTGGACGCGCGAGCGCATCCAAGGATTTGCAGAGGAGTCACTCGCTGTCGCTGCTGCGATCGTTCGATTGTTGGTCGCACGATTCGACCCAACAAAGCCGCTCGGCGACGCTGATTTCGCAGCACGCCGTACGCAGATCGAAGCCGACATTGCGCGTCAGCCAAGCGAAATGCACCGAACGGTGCTCACCAAGTTGCTTGAAGGCGTTGCTGCGACGCTGCGCACGAACTACTTCTTGCCCGAGCGCTTCGCACTCTGTCTGCGCATTGACCCGTCGTATCTTGCGAACAGCGATCGCCCAGAGAAGCCCTACGGCACCTTCTTCGTGCACGGCCGCGGCTTCGACGGCTTCCACAACCGCTTCCAAGACATCGCGCGCGGTGGATTGCGCGTGATTCGCACGCAGAACACAGCGCAACACACGCGCGAGAGCGAGCGGCTCTTCGACGAGGTCTACGGCCTCTCGTGGGCGCAGCAACTCAAGAACAAGGACATCCCTGAAGGCGGCGCGAAAGCCGCGATTTTGCTCGAGCCAGGCGCGACGGTTGACCGCTGTGTGAAGGCGTTCGTCAATTCGATCCTCGACCTCATCGTGCAAGTTCCCGATGTGAAGAAGGCGGTCGTCGATCGCTTCGGTAAGGACGAACTCATCTATCTCGGGCCGGACGAGAACATCACGCCCGCGCACATCGTGTGGATCGTTGATCGCGCGCGCGTGCGCGGCTACTCGATGCCGACCGCGTTCATGAGCTCGAAGCCGGGCGCAGGCATCAATCACAAGGTCTACGGCGTGACGAGTGAAGGCGTGAATGTCTTCCTCGATATCGCACTTCGTGCGCGTGGCATCGATCCGCGCAAGCAGAAGTTCACGATCAAGATCACTGGTGGCCCCGATGGGGATGTCGCCGGCAACATGATGCGCATCCTCAATCGCGATTACGGAAAGAACGCCGTGATCGTGGGCGTGGGTGATGGTTCGGGCGTTGGCGAGGACCCCGAAGGCCTCGATCACGCGGAACTCTTGCGACTTTTCAACGAGGGTCTTCCGATTGCGAGTTTCGACCGAAAGAAGTTGTCGTCGAAGGGTCGCGTGGTGTCGGTCGATGAGCCGGAAGGCGCGCAACTTCGCAACTCCATGCACAACCGCCTCGTGACCGACGCGTTCGTGCCGGGCGGCGGACGCCCCGCGACGATTCACGAGGGCAACTGGCAAGATTTCCTTACGCCCGATGGAAAGCCAAGCACGATGGTCGTGTCGGAGGGCGCGAACTTGTTCTTGACGCCGGGTGCACGCGAAGAACTCTGTAAGCGCGGCGCGACGATCATCAAGGATTCGTCTGCGAACAAGTGCGGCGTGATCTGCTCGAGCTACGAGATCAGCGCGTGCATGGTGCTCACCGACGACGAGTTCCTCTCGATCAAGGACACCTATGTGGCGCAGGTGCTTGAGCGGCTGCGCGAACTGGCGCGTGTTGAGGGCGAGTTCCTCATGCGCGCGGCGAAGACGCATCCGTCGATGTCGCTGCCGAAGATTTCAGTCGAGTTGTCGAAGGTCATCAACACGACGGCGGCGGCGATCGCAGCAGGCGTGCCCTCGTGGCCAGCGGAAGATCGCGAACTTGCGAAGCAGATGATTCGCGATCACCTGCCGAAGGTACTCTTCGAGTTCGCGGGTGACCGCGTGTGGAAGAGTTTGCCCCCGTCGTACCAGACATGGATCATCGCGAACCGCTTGGCGAGTTCGATTGCATATCGCGAGGGCATGGACTTCTTCGACGGCTGCTCACCTGCTGAAATCGCGGATCTCGCGCGCCGCTACATGAAGAGCGACCTCGCGAACCGCGACATCGTGGCCAAGGTGCGCGCGTCGAACCTCGCCGACAAAGAGCATGTTGCAGCGCTACTCGAACGCGGCGGCGCCCGCGCGGGAATCTAAGCGCGAGGCTTCGCCCGCGCGGTGGTTGAAGCGCGAGGCTTCGCCCGCGCGG
>JASGCF010000060.1:10176-11676 GCA_030054275.1 Limnohabitans sp.
AAGCGCGAGGCTTCGCCCGCGCGGTGGTTGAAGCGCGAGGCTTCGCCCGCGCGGGGATTGAAGCGCGAGGCGGAGAACTTGGTGAATGTTGACGGAGTGCAGGTCGCAAACCTGTCCTCACACTCGTCCCGGCTCGTCGGGGTCGCCGTGGTCGAGATCGTCGGTGTCGTTGTCGTCGTTGTCGTCGTCGCGAGGGCCGTCGTCCTTCGACTCGTCGTCGCCGCTCTGCGTTTCATACCGCTCCTCAAGATCAGGGTCACCGTCGACAAGTTCGCTGCCCGTCGGCCCGTGATCGGGGAAACGCTCACGAAGCGCCATGACCTCATCGAAGCGATGCAACTTCTCAAGTGCATCGATGAGCGCGCGTCCGATCGTCCATGTCATGCGGGGTGACGGCGGCACGGCGCGCTCGGCGCGAGCGAGCGCCTCCTCGAGCTGCGCGCAGGCAGCCTCGTGATCGCCCTCCTCGCTCATCGCGTCGGCAAGCGAGCGCTGTGCGTGATCGATCCACGGACTCGCCTGCGTTCGATACGAGGCGATCATGCCTGGCACGACCCGTGCGAGATGTTCGCGCCGTTCGCGGGTGATCGCTGCGATTCGCTCCGCGAGTTCGGCATCGCCCAGCTGCCTCGACAACTGCTCACCAAGTTGCTCGCCGAGAAACTCAAGGCAGAACGAGTACATCGCGATCAACCAAGTTCGCGACTCGCGCTCGGCATCGCTCCACGACTCCCAACCCTTCATGTGCGGCCGAAGCAACTCAAGCCCCGCCTCCGCGTGACCCGCGCGCGCAACCATGTACGCGCCTTGGGTAAGCGTGTCGGCGCCGAAGTGGTGCGGCGGCTCGACCACGATTTCTCGCAGCATCGGTAGGATTTCATGGACGCTCGCGTCGAGGCGCGCTTTCCACGCCGAATCGCTGTGATCAAAGTTGCGCTCAATCGCCTCGATCCGCAACATCAGAAGCCCGAGGAGCATGTGCGAGTTTGGCTCTGCAGCAGCGCGGGTGCGACGCAGCATCTCGTCGATCGCAGCAACACCCTCAAGCGGTCTCTGCTGCCGAACCAGAAACTGTGCAAGGAACGCAACGCCCTGCCAAGGCGGCCGCATGCCAAACCGATCGCCGATCGCAGCGCGATAGCATTGCTCGGCCTCCTCGATGCGTCCCTGCCGCTCGAGCAAGCGCGCGAGCCGCACGCGAAGCCAACCGATCGCGGGCCCCATGAGTGTGCGAAGCGGCAGCGCATCCGGCGTGTGTTCGTGTTCCTCGACACGAATCATGTCACGCAGAAGCGCCTCAACCTCGTTGGTCCGTCCCGCTGCCACGAGGAACCCCAGCAACTCCTTTCGCACGGTTTGATATCGCGTCGGAAGCCCAGCAGAACCAGCCTCCATGTCGCGCGCACCATCACGCAGGATGCGCTCTGCGTTGGCAAGATCCCCGCGCGCTTTGGCAATCTCTGCGGCCATGAGCACAGCGCTCCCGAGGTGAATCATGCC
>JASGCF010000414.1 GCA_030054275.1 Limnohabitans sp.
AGGTCAACGGAGCGCTGCCGTCGATCGCCTTTGGTCTGTCGATACCCGAAGGCTCTAGCGACGGCAGGTCGGCCGAGCACGAAGTACCCGCGACGCCCGCAGCCTTTCCAAAGCAGTGATGTCGAGAGGATGGCGCACCGCGGGCGATACACTCGCCGTATGCTCGAAGTCGACCATCGTCAGGGTAGTGCATGTCCTCCTGTGCAGGCCGCGCACCGTGGCGCGCAGATGACGCGGTTCGGCGTGCTCGCAGCCCGTTTCTTCTGCGTACTTGTCTCGTCCATACTTGTCTCCTCCATACTTGTCTCCTTCGTATTTCTCGTCGCCGTGCCCGCTCACGCAGCGGTCATGCCCGCGGGTGTCGGCTCGACGCGCGCCGACGAGGCGCTCAAACTCGCGGTCGAGACCCTCACCGAGGGTGCTTCGACCGCAGCGAAGGTCGGTCAACTCTCGATCTATCGCGCACGCCTCGACGAGGCGCTCTCGGGCGCGATCGCGCGCAAGGCGCCGAAGGTGGTGGGGAAGTTTGCTGCGACCGACACCGGCACAATCGCGCTTTTCCAATGGCGCTTGCTCTCGATGCTGGAACAGAAGCCGGAGGAGTTGGCGACGCTCTCACAGCAACATGCGAACAGCCTCGCGTGGCTTCTTGCGAACCCCGCCGCGCTTGAACTCTTTCTGACCTCCGGCGATGTCGAGGGCGATCGCTGGGGCGATGCGGTTCGGATCTTTGCCGAGATTGCTGCGGCCGATCCAACGGTGCTTGAAAAGTGCGACGACGCGAAGTCGCCGCCACTTGCGCTGCGGCTGGCCATCGCCACAGCACTGACGCACGCAACACCCGTTCGCTGGATGGCAGATGGAAGCACCATTGATCCGGTGAAGCGGTACCAGTCGTTTCGTATGTGGGAAAAGGAAGGCGTGCTGTTCCCGAGTTTCAGCAATCTCACGGCGTGGGAACTGCGGTATGTCGTGGGAAGTTGGTCGAGCGACGACGACCTCGTGTGGGCGCGTGCGAACATCAAACCAGAACTCAAGGTGCGCGACAAGGTGGGCGACGCAGCGCACATGCTTGGATACAACCTTGTGAATAAGCGTGGTGTCAGCGTGCAAGAAGGCGGCAAGTTCTACGACAACAAACCGATGACGCTTGCAGTCATGCTTGAGTATGGCGGCGTATGCGGTGCGATTTCGCGATTCGGTTCATCGATGTCGCAGGCGTTTGGGGTTCCCGCGATGCCTGTTGGACAGCCAGGTCACTGCGCGTTCATTTGGCAGCAGCAACCGACGGTGTGGGCGATCAACAACGATATCTCTGGATGGGCCGAGAGCAATCGACACGATGGCATTCACATCACATGGGCAAGCAACGATGTCGGTAGCGCTGCATGGTTGATCCCGCTGATGCAAGACGCGCAGCGAGATCTTCCAAACTTCGCGCAATCAGAATCTGTGCGTCATGCTGCAGCATTCGCAGATCCAGACGATCGCGCTGGTGTCTTCGCGGAAGCATGCGAACTTTCTCCATGCAATTTCGCCGCGTGGGCTGCGCGCTTCACTGCACTCGCGACGCCGACCACAACCAAGAACGCGAAGTCTGTGAGGAGCACGAAACCCGCTGCGTGGAAGGACACCCTCGCCGACGCTGCGAAAGCCCTTGCGCGTCAGCCGCTTGCCTTCGATGTGCTGTTACGTATGGCAGAGCCAGCGCTACTTCCAGCTGGACCCTCCGCCAAGACATCGGCCAAACTTCGCGCGCAACACGCGGAAGGTGTGGCGCGTACGGCACTCGCGATGCTTGCGTCCGGAGCGGATCTCGGCGTGACCGATGCGTTGGTGCGCAATGCGACGGTGCGTCAAGTGCGGGAGCTTGTGACAACAGCGACGCCATCGGGCGCGGCGGGTGCGTGTGCGGCGCGTCAGCAAGCGTTCGCGCGTGGTGAGATGCCCGCGGCAGGTGCCGCGCTGTGCGGCGGTAAAAGCGTCTCCGATGCGCTTGAACTTGGGTTTGGGGTTGTGGGTGTACTTGATGTTGCGAAGGATGGCGCCGCGCATGAACTCTGGCGACGCTCTGTCGCTCGGGTAGGCCGAGGTGCGGTGCTGTGCGAGGAGTTTCGCGAGATGGGCCTTCGGCGTATCGAATCGATGATCGCAGCGCTTGGGCGCGCCGGACGCGCCGATGACGCGCGATGGCTTGCCGATCGATTGGTGGAGGCGGCCAAGCAACTGAAAGAGGCGTTGCCGACCGACACGCGCGCTGCAGAACTTGAGGCGAAACTGGCGGCCTTCCGCGCAAGTTTGAAGTGAGACGCGAATTGCGGAGCGTTTGTCCGAAATCTTGCGCGCAGTCTCCACGCGTTGCAGAACGCCCCAACAGCGTCCGCTTTGGACACCATCGATTCGCCGGAAATCCATGCAGTTCCAAGGCTTCTGCGTTGACACACCCGCGAGGCGCGGTCATTCTTCCGACATGCAGATTGGATGTTGGAAACATCGTGCGACAACGCGACCCGCTTCACGGCCTCAGGGCGCTCGCGGCGGCTTCACCTTGGTTGAAGTGTTGGTTGTGATCGCGATCATCGCGCTCATCGTTGCGCTTCTCATGATCGCGATTCCGCAAATCCAGCGG
>JASGCF010000415.1 GCA_030054275.1 Limnohabitans sp.
TGCGCCGCCAGGAGAAGCGGAGTCCAGCCGCCGAGGATAGGACGGTCGGGATCAGCCCCCAGTTCGAGCAATGAGGTAACGAAGCCGGCGTGTCCAAAAAGCGAGGCAATATGCAGTGGCCGCCACTCATCGTTCCCTACCGGATCGGGATCCTCCTCGATACCCGCAATCTCAGTGAGGAGCGTGAGGCTCCCTGCAAAGGCTGCAGCGCGCAACAGTGGCGCCTTGGGATTTCGCTCCAGCTTCGCGCCAAGCTCTCGAAGCAGCTGAAAGACCTGCACGCGGCCAGACCCAGCCGCACAGTGAAGCGGCCCAGAATGCTCGCGATTTTCCATGCCAACATCGGCACCCCCCGAGCAAAGTGCGCGGATAACTTCGGCATGCCCATGCCAGGCCGCTTGCATCAGCGGAGTCGAACCCCTGACGCGGCCCCTGCGGTTCGGATCTGCTCCTAGGCGAAGCAGCTCAGTGACCGTGACCACGTTGCCGTATCCGGCCGCCTCATAGAGCGGTGTCGTCCCTTCATCGTTCCACCGGTCGACGTCGGCGCCGCCTTCTACAAGGATCGCAAGCATGTCGTTCCTACCGAGCCGTGCCGCGAGATGAAGTGGCGTGTCCCCGAGCTCGTCGAACTGGTCTACGCTGTCCGGTTGGCCAGCCAGGGCCAGACGGAATGCGGATAGGTCGTTCGCGCGCACTGCGTCATGCACCTGGAATATCCGCATACCTTCCGCTGGAGTGCGCTTGCGGGCGAGGCCTGTAGGTTCAGGATTGATCGCCGGCTTGAGGGAGGGCGTTGCTGGAGCGGCTAAGGTTTGTCCGCGCGCGCCGGGCAAGTCGCTGAATCGCGCATGCAGCTCGTGCGGTGCCGGAAAGCTAACATCGCCAACCGTCAATTGCGGCGCCGCAGCGGGGCCGAACAGCCGGCGCGCAGTCGCGATATCGCCTTGCCGCGCGGCTTCGATCCCTTCCGCCAAGGCAATCAGCTCGCCGAACTCTGAGAGGGGGAGGCTCAATGTACCCGTTAGTGCATCCAGCCGAACGCGTAGACCGGCCTCCTCCCTATCAAGTTCAGCTTTCAGGCAATGGGCGAGCAGCTGGGCCGCGAGGTGGGGATCCGCAAACCCCAGCGCTTCCCACTCCATCGCAGTAAGATATTCCCGGAACGCGTAGGTCCCCTGTTTGGCGGAGGTGCGCCGCAGGTGGCGCGCATAGTGGCGAAAGAACAGGCCGGCGCTTTTCGATGGGACTTCGCTCTCGCCGCGCTTCAGCGCCCAGATATCGAGGCTGAAAAGAAACTGTCGGCGCAGCTCCTTGTCCATGACGAAAAACCCACCGCCGACCTCGCTGCACACGCCGCCGTAAAGGACAAAGGCATCAAGTGCGGGTTGCCAGCGATCTTCGCCGCCGAGGAAATTCTGACGCAAGAGGCCAACGCTTTCCGCCGTTAGCCGGTCGGTCACGCTGCAATATGCTGCAAGCCGGGCTGCACCTGACCCAAAACGCTGGGTGAACTCTATCAGATGGTCGAACGCGTCCTCTACCGAAAGCGCGTCCTGAACCAGTGCCGGAAATCCGGACGCCATCAATTGAGCCCGCGCAGCGCGTCAATGACCTCGAGCAGCGAATCTTCTCCAAGTTCGACACATCGCATGTTTGGCAGCTGTAGAATCTCGTCCATCAGCGAGCCGGCCCAGAATTCCTGCGGCATCGGATTGATCCAGACCAGCGGACCCGGCGGCCGCTCGCGGAGCAGCGTGAGGAAGTTGCCCATCTGACGTCCTTCGCGCGCCGATGCTGGCCGTGCCGCGCCTGCTGCGCCGAGGATCACGATAGGCGCGCTGTCAAATTCCTCGATGATGGCGACAAGCGACCGCGGATGCGAGAGCTGCGCGGTCTGATAGACCCGATCACCCGGCGCAGTTGCAAAGAAGGCAATATCAGCGTGCGAAAAGCGCTCTGCTTCGCGCTGGCAGGTTTCCACAATGATATCGCTTGTTGGGTGCCATGGAATCATTGCTGGCGCGGCATCGACGAGAAGCAGGAGCCGCGCTGAGTTGAGTCGTCGCGTGCGCATCTTTGGCACAAGAATTCGTCCGATCCGCGCGGCCGCCTCAACGGTTCCCAGCGGATCAATCTCATAAGGATCGACCGCGAGCCTCGGAATGAAGAGGCGCCGCCACAAGCTGGTCATCCATATCGGCGAAAGGTCGGACTGTACGGCGAAGCGATAGTTGGACGCTTCGAGGGGCAGGCTCGCCACATTCTCGGGTATGGGCGCCTCTCCGGTGCCATCCAGCTCAGCGCCGATCATCTGCGGCCCGTCGGATTCTCCGGTAACTTGGCTCGAATCGGTTTCGTCTCTCGAACGCGATTCCGTCTCCGGATCGGTCTCATCGAGTTCGTCCTTTTGTGCGGCTTGTGCTCGCGCCTTGCGTTCATCCCGTGTGAGCCTGCGTTCCTTTGCCTTCTCTTCCTCGGCGCGTGCGTTGGCCTTTTCACGCTCGGGGTCCGATGGGGGCGGCTCGATTGCGTCCCCGAGGGAATTCGCCACGCCGGTGTTGAAAGTGCGGAGCAAATGCGCAGCGGCACCGAGCGGTGCCGGGCCGATCTCCGTTGTAACCACG
>JASGCF010000061.1 GCA_030054275.1 Limnohabitans sp.
CGGACAAGAAGCGCTCGCGGCAGCCGATCGTGCTGTTGCACTTGGCGCATCGCTCATGCCAGCATCTGCGATTCGTTCGGAAGTCTTGCTTGCTATTGGCGACCCGAACGGTGCAGTTGCCGAGCTCGAACGCTACTTGCGCATTTCGCCGAGTTCCATCGACGCGCGCCGCAGATTGACCGAGATCCACGAGCGTATGGGCAACCTGCCTCGTGCCGAAGAAACTGTGCGCGCTGCTGCATCGTTGATGCCTGGTGATCCAGGGTGGCAAGTCGCGCTTGGCGACATTCTTTCGCGTCAAGCGAAGTACAAGGAAGCAGCGGAAGCGTTCCAACGCGCAGATACTTTGCAACATGATCCGGGAGTGTTCTTCCGCGAGCTTGCCAGCCGAATTCGCGCCCAAGACTATCGCGGTGCCGTGGATGCATCGCGTCGTCGCCCTGAAGTCGTGCGTGGAAGCAGCACAGCGCGTACCTATGTCGGTCTTGCGTTGATCGGTGGCGCCGAGCGCGGCGACGGATTGCGCACGCTCGGCGAGACTTACGCAGAAGCGAAGGCGGCGTATACCAGTGGCGATCCGGCGCCTTTGATGCAGTGGTATGAAGCGATCGGCATCATGTTTGATGCGACGAAGCGCGCAGACGCGGAAGCGTTGGTCAAGCAGTTTGCTGGCGCAGATATTGATGTACCTGGTCGCATCTTCCTGTCGTCGCTTTGTATGCAAGATCCTTCGGGTGGCGTTGTGAAGGCCATCGAGTGGCTCGCGCCTGTTGCATCGATGGACCTGTCAAAGCAGCCGAATGTCGGCGCGCAGGCGCTCGATCAGCTTGGGTCGTTCTATTACCTCAACGGCTCGTGCCAAGATGCGATCGCTGCCTTTGAGAAGGCGCTCAAACTTGCACCAAACGCTGACGGCATCTTGAACAACTATGCGTACCTCTGTGGCGATTGTCTGAAGGATCCCAAGAAGGGTCTGCCATCCTCACGACTCGCGGTGCAGTTGAACCCAGCGAGGTCCGAATATCTCGACACGCTTGGTTCGCTGCTCCACCTCGATGGTCAGAACGAAGAAGCGCTCGATGTGTTGAAGCGGGCCGCAAAGTTGGCCAATGGTGCTGCAGTGCAGCTTCACTTGGGCCAAGTCTACAAGGCGTTGGGTCGCGCAGGCGAAGCACGAGATGCCGTGGAGCAGGCGCTGAAGATGCAGGCGGATCCCCAAACCAAGAAGTCCGCGGAGCAGTTGCTTTCCGAACTCAAGTGATGTCCTCGAAGTCCCGATAGCACGAGACCCATTGTTCCGCTGAGAAATGTCATGACCACCGCACCTACACGATCTCCCGTTGACACACGCTCGCAGCCCCAGCGCCCAAAGAGCGCACCGGCTGCGGCCGTCACCATCGATCCGGTGCGAGTACTTCGACAGCACTCTGTGGCACTCGTTGTGTCGGTCTTTGTTGGCTTGGGCCTCGGATTCGCTGCGAATTTCGTCTTGAACATCGCCTATCCGTTGTATTCAGACACGGTGCTTTTTGAACTGGTTCCGGCACCTGAAGGTGTGAACGAAGTCATCGTGCGCGATGAGCGAACCGAAGACGCTGTCGAGCGTGTTGGTCAAACCGAAGCGGCGCGTATTCTTGCGCGCGATTTGCTTGAAGCAGCGATGAACTCGCGTGATATCGAGCAGACCAAGTGGAGTGAGTCGTATCGCGATGAGAATGGGCGTTTCGTCGTCACCGACGCAGTGGATGACTTGCGCGACGAACTGAGCGCGGGCCATGTTCGCAAGCAAAACTTCTTCTCGCTGACTTGGTCGACGCACGCTGCAGAAGATGTTCCGGTTGTCCTGAATCGCATCGCTGAGACATATCTCGCGCGCAAAAAGGCGATCGATGATGCGCGATTCGAGCAGAACCGCCAAACCTTCCGCAGACAGCTCGATGACCTCGACTCGCAGCTCTCAAGTATCGGTAAGGAAATCTCGAAATTCGTCGCTGATAAGAACATGACCTCGACCAGCGAAGAGCGCAACAGCGTGCTCCTTGCGGTGGAAGACACCTCTCGTCGCGCTGGTGAAACGAAGTCGCTGCTGACATTGGCACAGAGCCGCAAGCAGCAGACTGAGGCCAAGATGGAAGGCCTGCTTGAGCCAACACCAGACGATATTCGCACTGCCGAAGAAGACCCACAGATTCAGCAGGCGAACAACACGGTGCGTGAATTGCGCGTTGAGTTTGAAACCTATCGCAAGAAGTTTGACAATGATCACCCTGCACTGCGCTCGATTCAGAAGCGCATGGTTGCTGCCGAAATCGAACGCGATGCCAAGTTGCAAGAGATTCTGCGGCGCAACCTGAACGCAGATTTCAAGACCTTCAGCGACCAAGCAGAGAGTTACCAAGGTCTGCTTGAGAAGTTTGAGGCCGACCTCGCAGCGCAGTCGGTTCGATTGAAGGACTTCACCGCGAATGTCACCACGATGCAAGAGCTTCGTGATCGTCGCGACCGCTTGCTTGAAGCACGACAGAAGCAGTTGGAAGTTTTGGCCAATCTTGATCAGTTGAAGGCGCGTGATGACGCGCGCTCTGTAACCATCGCAAAGAGCGCGCAGACGCCGCGCGAGAAGAGCTTCCCGAAGTTGAAGATCATGCTGCCGCTTGGCGCAGTCTTGACGCTTGGCTTGGTGCTCGCCTTTGTCTTCCTGCGAGAGTTCCTCGACACGCGTATTCGCTACGCAACCGACTTCGCTGCGATCCCTGGCCTTCGTCTTCTCGGGTCGGTACCAGACCTCGCAGAAGATCCATCTGGGCCGAAGAAAATCGAGCGCGTGGTTCGCGAGTCGCCAAAGTCCGTTGCGGCAGAGGTCTGCAGGCAATTGGCAGGCCAAGTGCGCAAGGCGTGTGAGCATGGGGGCATTCGCACGCTCGCATGTCTCAGCGGTCTGCCAGAGGCTGGAACGACGAGTTTCATTACGAATCTCGCGGATTCGCTTGGCGCTGGCGGCATGAAGGTGCTTGTCGTTGACGCGAATTTCCGACGAAGCCATCTTGCCGCAGCGATGGGAACCGAGCCGGATGCGCGCGGACTTGGAGATGTGCTTGGTGGAGTTGCGGCTGTCGGCGATGTGATTCGCCCAGCCGGCGGCGACATCGACATCATTTCGGCTGGAACAGTCGAGCATCGCGTGTTTGAGCGCTTGGCGACACCGAAGTTTGATCAGTTGCTTGCGGAAGTTGCACCGCGATACGACCTCGTGATCGTCGATCTTCCGCCTGCGGTTGTTGCTGGCGATGCTTTGGCGGTCGCGAACAAGGTTGATGCGACGCTGTTGGTCGTTCGTGCGTTCCAAGAGCAGCGTGGCTTGGTTGCGCGGGTTGCCGGACAGTTGCGCGATTCGCGAGCCCAACTCTTGGGCGTGGTATTGAATCGCCCACGAAATACAGCGGGCGGATATCTCCGCAAGAACTACGAGACCATGGCGAATTACTCGGAGTCGAAGTAGGATTCTCGCCCGTTTCTTTCACCGCTTCGGCGGGAAAGTTTCTTGAGAGTTGCATCGACTGTTCAACAGTGAGGCCCCATGGATCCAAGACGCCGTCCCTTGCGAGTGCTGATCACGGGAGGCGGCGGCTTCATCGGCTCGCATCTTTCTGAGTTGCTTCTCGATCGCGGTGACCATGTCACGGTGATTGACAACTTCTCGACGGGGCGGCGTGAGAATCCTGCGCTTGTCTGTGCTGTTGCCGGTCGTCGTGAGCGCTACCGTGTGATCGAAGGTGAAGTGTCGTCTGTATTGCCGTCGCTTTCGCCAACCGATTTCGACTGCGTCTATCACCTCGCGGCTGCAGTAGGCGTGCGGTTGGTCGTCGAAAAGCCGATTCAAACCATCGAAACGAATGTGCATGAGACAAGCGTTGTCATGCGGTTCGCTGTTGCGCGCTCTTTGCCCATTCTGATTGCGTCGACAAGTGAGGTGTACGGGAAAGGCGTGCGTGTACCGATGCACGAAGACGACGATGTTGTCTACGGCTCGACCTCGTACAGCCGCTGGTGCTACGCATGTTCGAAGGCAATCGATGAGTATCTCGCGCTTGCGTATCACGCAGAACATGGCTTGCCCGCAGTGGTCGCGCGCTTCTTCAACACCGTTGGACCTCGGCAGATTGGCGAGTACGGAATGGTGCTCCCGCGATTCGTTCGCGCGGCTCTCGACGGCGTCGATCTTGAGGTACACGGTGACGGCCGACAATCGCGCTGCTTCTGCGATGTGCGCGATGTCGTCGAAGCGTTACCGAAACTGGTAGAGACACCTGCATGCCATGGGCGCGTCTTCAATATTGGCCGTGAAGAATCCATCACGATCGAGCAATTGGCTGGGCTCGTGATTCGCACGCTCGGATCGAAGAGCTCCATTCGCAAAGTGCCATATGAACAGGCCTTCGCTAAGGGCTTCGACGACTTGATGGCACGCCAACCGGACCTTCGTCGAATTCGCGAGACGATTGGCTTCGCACCGAAGCGCACACTCGAAGACACGATTCGTGACCTCGCGACCGAAATCTCTGCGCGACCAGCGCGCGTGGCTCCATCGACGGCGGAAGGGGTTCCGTGCCGCCCGTAGGCCCGCCCATCCTCGATCCATCGATCCAAGCGCTTCCGACCGAAGAAATGACATTCCTCGGATCGCGGGTGACTTTTACGATGCTCGAGTTTTTGAATGGGTATGCGGGCGTGTTCTTGATGGCGTTCTTAACAACGCTCATCGCAACGCCGTTCGTGCGTCGCTTGGCTGTGTCGATGGACATCATCGATCGCCCCAATGAAGCCCGCAAAGAACACAAGTTCCCGATCGCGTACCTCGGCGGCTTTGCGGTGTTCATGGGTGTGATGGCAGCGATCGGATACAGCTATGTGATGGTCGATGGACCGGCTGGTTTGCTCGCGCCAGTTCCATTCTCCATCTTGCTTGGCATCGTGGCCATCACATTCACTGGGTTGGCGGACGATGTGTGGGGTTGGGACCCGCGACTCAAGATCGCTGGGCAGTTGGTTGCCGCTGCAGCGCTTGCTGTTGAAGACATCGGAACACGCGTTGCCGAGGGTGCGCTTGCGCCGTTCCTTGGCGAAGCCGGCACGACGCTCATCTCGATTGGTCCAGTTGGAATCGAGGCAGGCGATGTTTTCTATTGGACAGGTACCGCACTCATCGCGATGTTTGTGCTTGGTGGTTGCAACGCGATGAACCTGATTGACGGGCTGGACGGGTTGTGCTCGGGTACAGCTGCCATCATGGCGACGGCGTTGCTCGCGCTCTCGTTGGTGCTGGTGACCAATTTTGTTCCGGAGGAGCCAAATCAAGCCCTCGGTGGTGTCCGCATCGTGCTGTGTCTTGCGCTGCTCGGTGCGGTCTTGGGCTTTTTGCCGTGGAACTTCAACCCAGCCGTCATTTTCCTTGGCGACTGCGGAAGCCTGCTCATCGGCTATCTGCTGGTGGTGGTCATTCTGATGCTGGGTGAACAAGGCGAGACACACCTGGTTCTTGCCGGTCTGATCATTTTCGCGCTACCGATCATGGATACCGCGCTTGCGATCTTGCGTCGAAAGTTGGCTGGTGTCTCGATGTCGCAAGCAGACGCGAATCACATCCATCACATCGCAAAGCGCTCCCTTGGAAGTGTCAAGAAGGCTGTGCTTGCGCTTTACGGAGTGAGCATCATCTTCGGAGTGTTTGGCATCATCTTGGGTGTACTTGCGATTGACCGAGTCATTCGATTGCGCGTGGTGTACGCGGCAGCGATCGTGGCCTTCGGAGGCATTGGCGCTGTGGCACTGAAGAGTGCGCTTCGCAACCGTTGGATGATCCAAGGTGGTAAGTGCGGGATCGACGCGGGAACGACCGCAGAGTCCGCCAGTGCATTGCCACAGGTTGCTGATGCTGGGCGTCTGCCGATGGACGCTGGGTCAAGTTCGACTGGATCTCACGCGAGCCAGACCTCGTGAAATCGTCAGAACGACCCGAATCGACCGCTGCAACGAACTCTGACTCCTTCATGAGTGGCCATGCGCCTGTGCTTTTGGCGGAGGTCCTCGCCTGTTTAGCGCCGCGCGACGGCGATATCTACGCAGATTTGACGGCTGGACGCGGCGGACATGCGAGCGAGGTGGCGAAGCTCGTTGAAATAGGTCAAATCGTCCTCTTTGACCTCGATGCCCAAAATCTGGCCTTTGCGCAGCAGAGAGTGGAGGCGGCGGCATCGAGTCAAAGAGGCGCAATAGGAGCGATCGCTGCCGCAACCAGCCCATCCGCCACGCCCGCCATCCACACCATCCACGGCTCCTTCGCCTCAACCGGCCGCGAACTGACAGCCCGACAACTCCACGCAGACATGGTGCTTGCAGACCTTGGGTTCGCATCGACGCAGGTCGATGACCCAGCTCGAGGTTTGAGTTTCATGCGCGACGGGCCGCTCGACATGCGGCTTGACCCGAGCGCTGGGATGACGGCTGCCGACCTCGTGAATGGTTCTGATCCTCGAGAACTCGCAGACATGATCGCTCGATTTGGCGAGGAGCCGATGGCCCGCCGGATCGCCGACAAAATTGCTGCACGAAGGGCTGAAGCGCCGATCTTGACGACGGCGCAATTGGCGGATCTTGTTCGAGAGGCATACGGCTCTCGCGCACGCTCGTCGCGTCTGCATCCAGCGACGAAGACCTTTCAGGCCCTTCGCATCGCCGTGAACGACGAACTTGGCGCACTTGGCGCGCTGCTCTCGTCGATCCACGCAAGTGCGCGGCGCATCTCGCAAGGTCAACCCACTTGGTTGCAGCACGGCGCGCGTATCGCGGTGATCAGTTTTCATAGTCTTGAAGACAGGATGGTCAAGCAGTGCTTCGCGGCCATGCGCGATGAAGGTTTGTGTGACGAGATCACTCGCGGTGCGTTGGTATCATCAGAGAGCGAGTGCGCGGAGAATCCGCGCGCGCGATCTGCGAAACTTCGCGCCGTAAGGATCGGTGGCACGAAGGCACACGAGTGATGTGTGACCCGCAGTGTGCAATGCAGCGTGCAATGCAGTGTGATGTGAAATTTGGTGAGAACATCTTGGTGCGAGAGTCGCCTTCGTCGCCGAAGGCAGCGCAACGCGAGTTGTGCAAGGCGACGGGGCACGACGCAGCAAGGCTGAAGCAAGGAAGCTGAAGCAAGGAAGCTCAAGCAAGGAAGCTCAGTCATGACGCGCGAAAACAAGCTTGTGATGATCGTTGGGTTCGGGTTCCTCCTCTTTCTCGGCATCTTGGTCTCAGACCATCTTGCTGCGAACACAACGCCGCTCAAGCAGGAACTGGTGCGTTACACACCAGAGCCGCGAGCACTTCCAGGCGAGAACGAGCGGTTTGGAACCAAGCCGATTCCTGTTGCCCCTCCAGGACTTCCTGTCGACGAGCAAGGCGGCATTCGCATCGCGCAGGCAGAGACCGCGATGATGCAGGGCGCGAATGGAAATCATGGAATCGTCGGCACCCCTGTGATCGATGGGGCGCGCACGACAGCCACATCCAAAGAGCGCGTGCACAAGGTCGCGAAGGGTGAACATCCAGGTGACATTGCGAAGAAGTACTACGGCAAGAGTTCGCTTGGTGTGAAGCTCGCTGAGTACAACCGCATTGATCCGAAGACCCTGCGCATCGGCCAGGAACTGAAGGTGCCAGATGTTGCGGTGCTTGATCCATCGCTTGCGCCGAAACCAGATACGACTGTGGTCGCTGATTTTGGAGGTGGTGCGTTTTCTCAAACGCCTCCAAACAACACGCAATCGATCAACACGCAAGCAAGCAATACTCAAGCAAGTAATACTCAAGCAAGCAATACTCAAGCAATGAACGGACTCGGCGCAACGCTGCCGAACAATCCAGGCATGTCTGCTGGCGTCGGGCAGCAACCCGTTGCGCCTCTCGCGTCAACTTCTGAGAATGGAAAATTTGGGACCGTCAAAGTGCGTGAAGGTGACAATCTCTATCGCATCGCTGCGAAGGTGTATGGCGACGGATCGCGCTGGGAAGAAATCGCGCGCTTGAATGGTCTTGGAGAAGGCCGCAAACTCAAGCCAGGCATGGAAATCAAGTACGCGTTGGCGAACTAATGTCGCTTGCGCATGGATCAGAGTTCCGATGCGCGGCGGTTTGATGCGAAGGCGATGCGAAGGCCTTTTGAAAGCGTTGTTGAAGACATTTTGAAGGCATGGAGGCCTCGATGTTCGCGAAGCTTGTCACGGTGATCGTTGTGCTTGGCGCCATGTTCGGCGCACTCCTTGTCAACAGACAAGAGCGCATTGATACCGCAGCAGAAATCAGCCGCATTCACTTCAAACTTGAGCAGCATGATCGCGAGCGCACGCGCCGCGAAGCCGAGATCGCAACTGCGCTCACGCCAGCACGCATTCGCGAGTTGCTCGCAGCGCTTCCGAGCGAGCATGAGACGAAGCCTGTTCCGTTCCGTGGCGATCCGTCGAACGCAACCGAAGACGCGCTGGGAGCGATCGAAGTTGAAATCGCAGCGCAGGGTGACGGCGAAATTCCGCGACTTGCGCGTGAATCCAATCACGACGATGCGCGTACGAAGAGCCGTTCGCGGAAGGAGCGTGGTGGATGAATCAGCCGCAAACTCCACGCTCGTCGCTTTCCAACACAAACTCTGATCTCGATCTCAAGCCACGCGCCCGCGGCATTGCAACGGGCGCGCGTTGGTTTGTTGTCGGCCTCGCTGTTGCGATTGTCGGCACAAGCGCGCGCGTCTATCAGTTGAAGGCACATCCAGCTCCCGAGCTCGTCGGCTCGATGGAACGCACCAATGGTCGCCCCATTCAAGAGCGCACCACCATTGCGACACATGCGCGTGGTGCGATCGTGGATGCGCGAGGACGAAAGCTCGCGGTCGACACTGTCGGCGGTACGCTCTTCGTGGATCTTCGCGATCTCTATCGTGATGCACTGAACCGTGCGATTGCAGCGGAGAAAGTTGCGCGCAGAAAGAGTTCTGAATCCTCAGAGCGCGGTCCAATGACGCTCGCGAGTTTGCCCGCAGATCTCGATCCAATTCGCGAACTCGCGAAGGCGCTTGAAGGCCCTTTCGGTGTTTCAGCTGCCGAGATCGCGCGTGCCCTTGATGAGAAGACGCCCGAAGATTTGAGAACACTTCGCCGAACCATGAGCGAAGACGATTGGAAGCGTCTGAAGCGTTATGTCGTTTTGTCTGAGACGCTTACCGCAGAGCAGGTCGACGCCATCGCCCAAGCGAAGCGCGAGGCGGGGCCGACGAGCATTTTGCGCGGTGCGCATGTAGAGACGCGACCTGAGCGCATTCTTCCCTACGGTGACACCGCAGCTGCGTTGATCGGATTCACCGGCTTCAACGCGCCGCGTGATCCCGTGACGAAAGAACAGACGGGACGGGAACGCGTTCGCGGCTTGAGCGGCGTCGAATCGAGCGCGGACAAACGACTCGCTTCGGAGCCAGGCTTTACCACGGCCATCGTTGATTCAAGCGGATCTGTGATGGCTGTGCCCGCGAGCGGTTTTGTGGCCGGCGAGCCAGGCGATGATGTGCGATTGTCGATTGACATCGTGATCCAAGAGATCGTCGAGCGACGCTTGCGTGAGACAGTGCAGAAGTCGAACGCTGGCGGCGGTCGCTGCATCGTGGTTGATGTGCATTCCGGCGAAATTCTCGCAGCGTATGACACACTACGCAGCGGTTCGAACTACGCGAAGGCTGTCGAAGACAAGTTCGCTGCGCACGACGCGCGACTTGCGCGATTGCGTTGGGTGACCGATCCGTTCGAGCCGGGGTCGATCTTCAAGCCATTTGTCTGGGCGTGGGCGATCGAACTTGGCAAGGCGCGCGCATCGGAAACGATTCCACTTCCTGCTGGACCGCTCACCATCGTGGACGGGCGCGCGAAGCGCACCATTCGCGAGGCGCACTCGTCAAGTTACGGTACGAAGTCATGGCACGATTGTCTGACGAAGTCGGTGAACGCAGGCATGGCAACCGTCGCCATGCGCATGACGAACGATCAGATGATGTCGTGTTTGCGTGGATTCGGTTTCGATCGACCAACGGGTATCGGCTTCAAGTCTGAGACGCGCGGCATTCTTCCACCGAAGGACGAGTGGACGAACAAGACGCGCGCACTCGCGTCCGTGAGTTTCGGACAGGGCATCGCCGTGACGCCGCTTCAACTCGTGCATGCGTTTACGGCATTCTGCCGCGATGGCTCGATGGTTCCGCTTTCGATGGCGCCACAAGCGACAGGCTCTGTGAGTGGTTCCGAGCCTGTGGTCAGTGAGAAGACCATGATGGTGACGCGCGAAACCATGCAAGATGTGATTCGCGAAGGCACCGGAAAGAAACTCAAGGACATTTTGGTGTACAGCGGATTTGGGAAGTCGGGTACGGCACAACTCGTGAACCCCAAGGGCGGTTACTTTCAAGATCGCTACATGTCGAGTTTCTTGCTCGGCGCGCCATTCGATGCGCCGGAGTTGGCGATCTTGGTGACGATCGAGGATCCGGACAAATCGAAGGGTGTGACTGGCGGTGGCGCCCTTGCTGGCCCATGTGCAGCACACATCATGAACGAGTCGCTCGAATATCTCGGCGTACCAACAGACGGGCAACTCGTCTACTCAGACAAGAAGAAGTCCGGCGATGCAGAAGTCGCAGCAGCAGCCGTTCGACCCGAGTGAACTGAACTGCAGCGCGTTCAAGCGAACAGCATGCGCTCTGGCTTCTCGATCATGTCCTTGATGTGGACGAGGAAGCCGACCGCTTCGGCACCATCGATGATGCGGTGGTCGTAACTCAGTGCCAAGTACATCATCGGGCGCAGTGCGATTTGGCCAGGGTTCTTCGGATCTTCGACCGCGCGCTTCTTGATCGCGTGCATGCCGAGAATCGCCGATTGGGGCGGATTCAAGATCGGCGTCGACATGAGCGAGCCGTAGACGCCACCGTTCGAGATGGTGAAGGTACCGCCCGTCATTTCGTCGACGGTCAGTTTGCCGTCCTTCGCGCGTACGGCAAAGTCCTTGATCGCCGATTCAACGCCGGCAAACGAAAGTGCTTCTGCGTTTCGGAGCACCGGGACCACGAGGCCCTTTTCAGTACCGACCGCGACCGCGATGTCGGCGTAGTCGTGGAATTCGATTTCCATCTCGGCGCCTTGACCGACGATGTACGCATTCACGCGCGGATACTTCTGCAGTGCGCTCGTCGCAGCCTTCACGAAGAAGCTCATGAAACCAAGACCGATGCCGAAACGCTTCTCGAAGGCATCCTTGTGTTCGGTGCGAAGGCGCATGACTTCGGTCATGTCGCATTCATTGAAAGTCGTGAGCATCGCAGCGGTGTGCTGTGCGTGCACGAGCCGCTCTGCGATCTTCTGACGAAGTTTCGTCATCTTCTCGCGCCGAACGCCGCGCGTCTTGTTTCCACCAGAGGGAGCCGCCGCAGCGGCGACCGCTGAAGAATTCGCAGCGACCGCCGAAGAATTCGCGGCGACCGCTCCAGATACGGCCGCTCCAGAGACGCGAGCGCCCGCAGGCGCGA
>JASGCF010000416.1 GCA_030054275.1 Limnohabitans sp.
GACGGGTAACCGCCTCGACTCACGGCACGCGGCCACAGATGCCGCACACTTTCAGTGTGTTGTGACGAAACTGGACGCACCCGCCATGCGAAGCAGGCCGCGTGCACTGGATTTTGCTTGCAAACGCGTTTTCAACCCTCTTCATGACTGGCCTGATCTGGTTCGTGCAGGTGGTGCACTACCCGCTCTTTGCGAAGGTTGGTGACGCGGACTTTCCCGCGTATTCCCGTGCGCACCAAACACTCACAACACTTGTTGTGGGCCCGCCGATGCTTGTCGAAGCGCTGACGGCTGGACTTCTCGTGGCCGTTCGTCCCGCGCTGATTCCCGTGTGGATGACTTGGACTGGCCTCGCACTCGTCATTGTGATTTGGATCAGTACAGCGACCCTTCAAGTTCCGGCGCACGGCAAACTTGTGCAGGGCTTCGACGCATCGACGAACGCGCTTTTGGTCGGCTCGAATTGGATCCGCACCGTTGGTTGGACTGCCCGAGCAGTGCTGGTCATGCTGATGTTGCAGGCATCGTTGCGATCTGCGGCAACCTGACGCTGCTTTGGAAGACGACACGCATGACAAAGTCGGGGCCACAGCGAAAGGCCCTTGTTTTTTCTACGATCCGGTGCATGAGTGCATCGAGCCTTGGCAATATTCCACCCACGCATGACACGCAGCGAATTGAGGTGTTCGGTTGGACCCTCACCACGATTGAGCGCATCGATGTCGCGACGATGGAAGAGGCGCTGGCGTCACTTTCCCGATTTCGATTCGCGTGGATTGATGTCGAAGGCGTTGCCATCTCCGAAGCAGTCGCCGCGATCGAAGCACCACTTCAAATGCCGCCGCTTGCCTGTGACACGCTTATTGAAGGCATTCGCAGGCCCGGCGCAGATGATTTCGACGATGTGACAATTGTCACGATGCGTTCGCACTTACCGACAGGTGGAGTGGAGTTCATCGATTTCCTCTTGGCGCCGCAACTCCTCGTGACCTTGCAAGAAAAGTCGGGAGGAGACGTCTTTACTGCTGTTCGCGAGCGCCTCAAAGCGCAATCGCAACGGCTCATTCATGCCGATGCGAGCGTCCTCTTCCTGCTGCTCGGACGCGCCGTCTGCGAGAGCTACAGGCCAGTGCTCGCCCACTACAGCGAGAGTTTAGAGAAGTTTGAACGCGCTCTTGTTCGCCGACCGGACGCCTCGATGCTTGATCGCATTCACGAGCACCGTCGTCAACTGCTGTTTCTGCGGCAAGGCCTCGCACCCCTGCGCGAAGCGCTCGCGAACCTTCAAGCATCACTTGCAGTTCGGATGGAGGAAGAACGACGCATGCGCGCGCGCCTCGGTGCATTGCGCGAACTGCAAGACGAGGTTGGTGCACTTCTCGATTTGGTCGAGTTCCAAAAGGACAGCGCGCAACATCTCCTTGATCTTTATCTCAATGCCGCAAGCAATCGGTTGAACGAAATTGTGCGGGTGCTCACCATCATCAGTGTGATCTTCATGCCGTTGACCTTGATCGCGGGTATCTACGGCATGAATTTCGAAACCGACAGTCCGTGGTCGATGCCAGAACTCCGTTGGCGATACGGCTATCCGTTTGCGCTTGGTTTGATGGCGATTTCGGTCCTCAGTTTCTTGTATTTCTTCTGGCGAAAAGGCTGGATTGGCGACCCGCTTCGACACCGAAAGCACGGCGGAATTCTGCCTGGCCTGCCTTCGACGCGTCAGATTGACGCGACATGGCCGATGTCGCTCATGCTTTCGCGCCGGAAGCCGCGGCCGACGAAGGGGCAAAGATGAGACAGGGATGAGACAGGGACCAGACACGGACGAGGCACGCCACTCCTGAGCCCGCTTTCCGAATCTCTGAAAAATCCGACAAATCCGCGACATCGACGCCCTTGCGGCGCCGATACAGCCGTCCGATACTCCCCGCTTCCTTTTTACAAGCGGGTGCGTGTCGAATGCGGAATTCGTTTGACCCGAGTTCTCGCAGCGCCCGTCGCGCAGTCACCGCGTGTTTCATTGTCGTTCTTACGAAATCTCGTCATGTCGCACAGCACCAAACTTCACTCGGAAAACTCCATGACCCAACGCGCGTCCGATCACTTCGGTTCCCTCGTGTTCGCCGGCGATGTGATGCTCAAGCGCCTGCCGCCTGATGTGTTTATGAATCTCCAGCGCACGATCAAGAATGGTTCGCCGCTTGATCCAGCGATCGCGAATACGGTTGCAAGCGCGATGAAGGACTGGGCACTTGAGCATGGTGCAACGCACTATTGCCACTGGTTCCAACCACTGACGGGAACCACCGCTGAAAAGCATGACGCGTTCCTCTCGATGACATCCGATGGTGGCGCGATCGAAAAATTCAGTGGATCACAGTTGATCCAGGGCGAACCCGACGCGTCGAGTTTCCCACACGGCGGCATTCGTGACACCTATGAAGCACGCGGCTACACCGCGTGGGATGCAACCAGCCCAGCGTTCATTTACCGCTCCGGTGATGAGGCGACGCTGTGCATTCCAACAGCGTTTGTGAGCTACACCGGCGAAGCGCTTGATAAGAAGATTCCACTCTTGCGCTCCATCCAAGCGGTGTCGAAGCAGGCGATGCGAATTCTGC
>JASGCF010000062.1 GCA_030054275.1 Limnohabitans sp.
CGCGCAATCGCCCTGATTTATGCCATGTTTGCAAGCAGATTGGCTAAGACTTCGGTGGCGGTGCGTCCCTCCGCAAGCGCTTCGTATCGCAATCGCATGCGATGGAGCATCACATCTTCAGCAAGCGCGAAAATGTCCTCTGGGATTGTGTATTCGCGCCCGTGAATGAATGCGCGTGCGCGTGACGCATGCACCAGCGCGAGTGCTGCACGCGGACTACATCCGAGTTCGATGTCCTTATGCTTGCGCGTGAGATTCACCAACTCAACGACATCGCGCACGAACACATCGCTCACATGAATGGACTGCACGGCGGTCATCGCTTCGGTGAGATCACGCACCTGCATGCGTTGTGACCCATCAATTGCGTCAAACGCAGACATCGGAACAGCGCCGTCGCCCTGTCTTTTGAGCCGTAATCCCAAACTTCGTCGCACAACTTCCGCTTCGTCCGCAGGCTTTGGATAGTGAAGACGATGTCGCAGCATGAAGCGATCGAGTTGCGCCTCGGGCAATTCGAAGGTTCCAGCCTGCTCGACTGGATTCTGTGTTGCGATCACAAGGAACGGCGCAGGGAGGTCGTGCGTCGTGTCGCCAATCGAAACGCGCCGCTCTTGCATCGCTTCAAGCAGTGCAGATTGCACCTTCGGGCTTGCGCGATTGATTTCGTCCGCAAGCAAGAGGTTCGTAAAGATCGGCCCCTTGTGAATGCGAAACTCACTTGTCTTCTGATCGAGGATCTCGCTTCCGACGATGTCGCTTGGCAGCAAATCGATGGTGAACTGGACGCGTGCGAACCGCAGGTCAATCGCCTTCGCAACCGATTGGACAAGGAGCGTCTTTGCGATGCCAGGAACACCTTCAAGAAGCAAGTGTCCGCCGGTCAAGAGTGCAATGAGAACACGCTCGACCACTGCGTCTTGTCCAACCACGGTGCGTGCAACTTGAGTTCGGACATGATCGATGAACGGAGACCGACCCGAGAGATGTGCTGCGTGGCTATGGGAGGCAATGGTCATGGAGGTGATCCGATGGGTCGCGCGCTGTGAAAAGGATCGAACACTGAGGAATCGCGTGCAATCGCCGAAGGCATTACTGGGGTGTCGCCGCCGTAGGTGTCGCGGCGGGCGATGCGGCGGCGGGTACGGTTTCTGCAAGCAACGATTCGACGAGTGCTTTGACTTTGTCCATCCGTACGCCAGCAGCCCGTACCGTGCCCGTTCGGTCGATGACGATGGTCGCTGGGAGAAAGGGAACGCCGAACGCTGCGCAGGTTTGCCCGAGGCTGCGCGGCTCGTTGGAAGCCGCGGTCGCTTGTGAAGACGCTGTCGCTTGTGAAGCCGCGTCGATCGCGAAAGGCATGGAGACCTTTTCTTGCTCGGCCATCGCGCTCAGGAGCGTCGGGTCTGAGGCAGCATCGGCAATCGCAGCGAACACCACGCCTTGCGATGCAAGTCCCTGCGTCTCACACTCGCGGGAAAGTTGCGCAAAGTTCGCAAACTCCTTCGCGGCAAGCGCGCCCGAGGTCTGCGTGAAATGCAGCACGACCACGGAGTTCTTCCATGCATCGTGCCAGTTCGATGGAGGCTCGGTTCCGATCCATCGTTGTGCTGCCGGTTTTGGTGCAGGTTTGCCTTCCATGGCGCGAAAGGCGGTCGGGCGCTTTGTCGCACCGAGATACATTTCCGCGGCCAGTCCGCTCGCAGCGCTTGCTTCCGGAGCCTTCTCCGCAAGCAGCAGTTCGACCACCTTCTCGACATTGTTTGGCATCAGCCCAGCCGCGCGCACCAAACCTTCTCGATCGATCACGATGTAGGTTGGCCAAAACTGCACGCGAAACGCGCTCGCGCTCTTCCCGCCCTTGACATCCTTTGCGACGGGGTAGTTGATCTTCTTCTCTTTGACGACTTGCGATGCGCGATCAAATCCGCTGTTCGCATCATGCACACCGACGAACACCAGCCCGTCATCTTTGTGCTTGGCCATCAGTGCCACATTCTCAGGAATGGCAGCCATGCATGGCCCGCACCATGTCGCCCAGAAATCAACCACAACGACCTTCCCGCGTTGTTCCGAAAGCTTGAACGCATCACCGATCCACGACTCGACCTCAAGTTCGGGCGCTGGTTTGCCTTCGAGTTCCTTCAGGGGCGCTGGGCGGTTGGCGCCGTCGAAGAACCATTCATCGGGAATGTTCTTGTCGCCGCCATACGCCGAGGCGTGAGCCGAAGGCGCTGCGGTCGAGGCGCAGACAACGGTCGAAACAGAAAGGACCGCCAAGGTTGTGGTGGCTGCGAGGGCGAAGAGAGAGGCGCGCTGCATGGGTGCATTCAAACAGCGCGGCTGCGTGTTTGCCGCTCAAAGCGCGAGGAAACTTGTGCAATCCTGAAAATTTTGGCGACACAAAAACAGTGGCCGGAATCCGGCCACTGCAAAGTACGCGATGATGTTCGAGGTCACGGTCGCGGGCGTTGAGCAAACTCAATGCCGTTCAATGCCGTTCAGCGCCGTTCAGCCAACGCAAACGCCCCACGAACCGAGCAGCGTTGCGAGGTCGGCTGCGTCGACGAGGCCGTCTTGGTTGATGTCTGCTTGGCAACCCGAGCATGCTCCCCATGATCCAAGCAGCGTTGCGAGGTCGGAGGCGTCCACGATGCCGTTGCAGTCGAGGTCAGCGGGGCAGCAAGTTGGCGACGAACCGCCAGCGCCGGCACGGAACGAGATCGACTGGAAGTCATCGTTCTTCGGCATCTCGCGCTTCGAAGCCCGCGCGTCGTCGCCAGCACCCAGAGCGGCGCCCTTCTGCGGGGCAGCAGTAAGGCCGGAGATCTTGTCTGCATTGGCGATGCCTGCTGCAAGGACAACAAGCGAAGCGACGGCGAGGGTGGAGTGACGAAGCATAAAGAACCTGTGAAGGAGGACTCGAAGAAGCGCGGAACGAACGACGACGATCGGGTCACGAACCTCAATTTCTGGAAAGTACAGCAAGATCAGTGTTCGCCAAGGCGCGGCGGGGCAATTTCGGGAAATTTGGTCGGAATGACGACAAGAGTTCTCGGACGCGGTGGAGGAATCGCAGACCTCTTCAGCCTCTCGAACCTCTCAAACTCTCGAACCTCTCAAACTCTCGAACCTCTCAAACTCTCGAACCTCTCAAGACTCGTCACGCCACTCCGCAGCCGAGTTCGACCAGCCTGTGCGCCAAGGCATTGGCGTCGTAGTCGGCCACGATGCGAGCTCTCGAGTGTCTCCGAAACAGTTCGCGCCTCGTTGGGTCCGAAAGCGCCACGAGGCCTTCTGCGAGGGCGGGCACATCACCCTCATCGCAGAGGACGCCGTGGGTGCCGTCTTCGATGAGTTCTGGGAGCCCGCCATGTCGGCTTGCAAGCACTGGCAGCCCCGTCGCCATAGCCTCGATCGCGACCAGCGGAACGCCCTCTACATCGCCGTCACGAGCGACCACGCTCGGCACCGCGACGAAATCAGCGTGTGCCATGTCGTGTGCGACCTCGCTGTGCGTGCGCCAGCCCGCGAACTCGACGCGGTTCTCGAGCTTCAAGGTGCGCACCGCGCTCCGGAGTTCTGGTGCAAGTGGCCCGTCGCCGACCAAACGCAGCACACAGTCGGTGCGGCTGCGCGCCGCCGCGAGCGCGAGGAGAAGATTCCCGAAGCCTTTCTTCTCGACAAATCGACCAACAGCAAGCGCGCGTGTTGGACCAAGCGGACGCGTGGTTGTGACTTCGGGAAATCTCGCGAGATCGATACCAAGCCGATGCACGACGACACGAGCCGATGGAGCACCGTGTTCAATCAAGAGTCGTGCAAGATGCTGCGAGTTTGGCAGGAACAACTCGCCTTCACGGAACAGCGTGTCGTAGATGTGAGGCTGCGTTCGAAGCGCGCGCGTGACATCGTAGCCATAGAACGCCGTCACGATCGGCGCATCGAACAAACCCGCGCGTCGCATGTCACATGCGATGGCACCTGCAGGGCCGAACTCTGCGCACACAAGATCGAATGCGCGCGGCGCACCGAGCACGGCTCCAATCGCGGCCAATTGGCCCGAGTACGCACGCCAACCGCCGCGCAACGACAGGACACCGAGTGCAGCTCGTGGGCTTGTTTGCGCAAGCCGCAGCACCCGCGGTGGAAGACGAACAAGTCGTTGAAGGAGCGGTGTGTGTATGCCCGCAACGCGTGTACGCGCACGCAACTGCGCAGCGCGATCGAAATCTTCTTCTGCATCATCTCCGGCAGAAAGTGACAGAATCTCGACATCGTGGCCGAGGGCAACAAGCGCGGCGCATTTGGTTCGCACGAATGTTTCCGATGCGAGCGGAAAGCGGCTTGCGATCACGAGAATTCGTTTCGGAATTCGTTTTGGAGACTGGGTCATGCTGCGTTTCAAAGCGGCGCTTCGAGAGGTGTCCTAAAGCGATCTGTCGTCCTAAAGCGATCTGTCGTTATGGAGCGATGTGTCGTCATGTCGTCTGTCCTTCACGATTTTGAGCACGCAGTGACATCAGTATGGCGCGCGATCGTTGGAGGCGAGCGAAACCTCCAGGGATCAAAACAACTGCCACGCATGCGGTGCCGAGAAACACGATTCCTTGGGCCGAGAGCCTCAACACTGGACTGAGTTCGGTTGGGTCTGCAAGCCAAGTTGCAATGCCGGCAACACTCGCAGCGAGCGCTGGGCGCCATGCGCTCTCGAGGAGATCGCGTTGCGAGAGGAATGTTCCTCGGAAGCAGTACATCACGGCGAAGGGTCGCAAAATGATGCGAGCGGTCGACAGTGCGATGGCTACGCCAAGGATGCCGTAGGGGAGTCCCGCGCAAATCGCCGCAATCGACACAGTTGTCCCAAGAAGTGACCAACGGAACTGCCTGTCACTTCGTCCGAGTGATTGATAAACCCACGCAGTACCAGTGTTCAGCGAGACCAAGAGTCCGCAGGGTGCGAGCGCGCGCAGCACTGGTGCAACGCCATCCCAGTTTGGTCCGAGCAGTACGGCCACCATCGCAGGCGCTGCCGCTGCTGTAAAGACGGCAAGCGAAAACGCAAGCGCTGCGACGACTTCGCACGCACTTCGGTAGAGCCGACGATACGCATCGGGATCATGCTGCAACCGACTGAGCGCGGGCACGACAGCGCTCGTCAGTGGATAGTTCAGTTGCGATGACGGCAGCATCATGAGCTGAAACGCACGGTCATAGAGGCCAAGCGTTGCAGAACCAAGAAAGCGCCCGATGAGAATGTTGTCGATGTTGCGCGTGATTGCAGTGAGAAACTGCGTACCTGTTTGATGAACGCCAAATCGCACGAGTGGTCGTAGGCCCTTCGCCCGTCGCGGCCAACTCGGACGAAACTCCGAATTCCACCAATTCAAACTACAAAGTGTGAGCGCAGCGGCGAGGTTCTGAATGACCAATGCCCACACACCGAGATTCAAGAGCGCGGCTGTGATTCCCAACATCGCTCCCATGACGACCGACACGCACTGCGCGATCGCGAGAGCGCGAAAACGGAAGTTTCTGCGCAGTACCGCGCGGTGTTGTGCTCCAAGTGCAGCGATGAAGAAGAGTGGCGCGAGCGCGAGCGCAATGGGCATGACGCTGGTTGCTTCGTAGAACAACGCGATCCAATGCGCGCAGGCAGCAAAGAGCGCGGTGAGTAGAACGCCGGCCGCAACATTCAGCCAAAAGAGCGATGAAATTTGCTCGCCCGTGATGTCTTGGCGTTGCACGGTCGCGTCGCCGAGTCCGATCTCTTCGAAAGCGCGGCCAAGCGCGATGACGGGAAGCACCATGGCTACAAGTCCGAACGCTTGAGGATCGAGGTGACGCGCCAGCACCGCGGTCGAAACGATTGCGGTCGCGGTGCTCGCGAGGCGAGCTGAAAGCAACACCAATGCGCCGTGTGCTGTTTGGGTTGTTGTCGCGCGTACAGGATTCATGATGCTCGTGATGTGATGCTCGTTGCACGGGTTTCCAGAGCATTTTCATGCATGCTCATGCATGCTTCTGGCCTTCTCATCAACTTGTCATCAACTTGTCATGGCTCAGGACACTCCTGTGCGCAGCGTCGCGATGGTGGTCGCGGAAGATTTTCCGCCAGTTGCGCAATATCCACCCGCTCAGGTCTTCGAATGTGTCGGGCAATTTCGATTCGACGCATCAGATAGCCGGCGAGTCGGATGTGGTAATACACCGTAAGCGCAGGTGCTGCGCACAAGAGTTCAAGCGGCGTTTTTCCTTTGTTCCAAAGTTCGTTGTACGAAATCGCGGCGATCGGAAGGCACGCGATCAACGCTGGAACAACAAGAATCCACGCACGCCAGTCGCTCGGGACCAACAGCATGGCGAAGACGCTCAACCAGAGTGCAACATGAAAGAGCAAGATGGGACCGAGGTCCTTGCGCGGACCCAATCGATACTTCCACACGATGTCGCATGCGCTCATGCCGCCAAACCACGCTTGTTTCAAGAGTGCCTGACGAGAGTATGTGTGATCATGATCGACGCGCGCCGTGGGCTGCGCAAGCACCGTCCAACCCGCAGCCCGCAAGGCCAAGTTCAGACCCTCTTCGTCCGATCGAGCAGACACGGTGAGATCCGGCGTCCCATCTTGGGTGCGACGCGTCGGGCGTGATTCATCGAGGCAGTGGGCAAGCAGAATTTTGCGGCGAACACAGAGATTTCCGATCACAATTCGCCCAACCGGACCAGCATGCGGTAATCGATGAGTGCCACGAAACGCGAGTTCCCACATGTTGTGACTCGCGCGATCTTCGACAAGTCCTGTGACGGCGCCAACATTCGACGCGATGAACGGTTGCACGAGTTCCTCGAGCCAGCGCGGATCTGCAACGCAGTCCGAATCGGTGAAGGCGATCAACGATCCGCGTGCCGCACGAATGCCGCGATTTCGGCTGATGTTCGCTCCCACATTCTGTTCATTGTGAAGGATCGTCAGCGAAATGTGGTCTTCGCGACGCGTTGCGTCAGCAATCGATAGAGCAAGCAACTCAAGCGCTTCTCTTGTCCCGTCGTGCGATCCGTCATCGATCACGATCACTTCAGCGTCGCGCAACGATTGTCGAAGCAACGACTGAACGCACGCGATCGCCTTTGTGCTTCGCCGATACACAGGAACGACCACCGAAACCCGCACCGGTTTCAGGGAGCCGTCGTGTGAGCCTTGCTTCGCAATCTCGTCGCTCATTGCGCAGAGTCCGGCGGTTGCTGCGGAGCTGGCGACTTTCGTTCTGCTTCACGAATGGCGATTTCGCGCACAAGCAGTGTGAGTTCTCTGCGCACGCGGCGAAGTTTGAGATAGATCAACAGAAATCCATACAGCACCGTCAACACAAGCAGATAGAGGAGAAGGTCGGTGCCGCGGCTGATTCCCAGTCGATGTGCAATGCTCGTAGTCCAGTTCGGTTCAATCGCAAATGCAATACCTGCAGCGCACACTGTGGCAGCGCATGTGGCTGCAAGGCGGCCAATGAGTCCCTTGGAGAGACAGATGACGACCGCAACCATGCCGCTCGCGAGTACCACGACAAGAAAGATCTGGAACGGTGTCATAGCAAGGCTTTCTCGCGTCAATCAAGCGCACGGCCGACAAGATAGTGGAACAGAATTCGAAAGCCGCCTGTCCAACTCTGGCCTTTCGCGCGGGAATACTCGGTGTATCGGATCGTGACGGGAAACTGCAGCACACGGAGTTGACTTTGTGCGATGAGGTCGATGAGCTCGCTCGCATGCGCCATGCGGTCCGCTGTCATTTCGATTCTTTCTGCTGCAACTCGCGAAAATACCCGTAGGCCATTGTGCACATCGTTGAGTGCAATACCGCTCACGATGCGATGAAACACAACCGCCGCTCGCAAGACCATGCGACGACCAAGCGGCACGCTCGCAGCATTGCCAGCAAATCGATCACCGAGCGCGATATCGCAGTCACCGCGTGCAACAGCCGCAACCATGCGCTCAAGGTCCTCAATGCGATGCTGCCCATCCGCGTCAAAATGCGCGATGCGCAGTGCGCCGCAGCGCAGCGCATACTCAGTTCCAGTTTGGAGCGCAGCGCCCTGACCGCGATTGACGAGATGGCGAAGCGCGTGGGGGGCGTGAGACCGCAGCGCCTCCCATGTGCCATCCGAACTTCCGTCATCCACACACACGACATTTGGGAAATGCTGGACAAGTTGGTCAAGCACCTCGCCGATGACCGCTCCTTCGTTGAAGACTGGAATCACGACAAAGGTCTGCGCGCGAACATGTGCTGTGAGCAACGCCAACGCCGCGTCATCGCGCGTCAAAGGTCGTGATTCGAGCAAATGAGGTTCACGAGGCATGGCCTCACACTACCATGCATTTCTGGAAATGCGACCGAAAGACGCGCCACCCATCCATGCGCTGCCTGCGCAACCCGCACAGACCGAAAGTTCGGTGCGCTTGGCTGCGGAAACATCTCAACCCGTCGAGCGTGGCAAACGAGAGTTCCTCGCGACGATCGCCCTTACGGTGATGGTTTGGGTGACTTGGATTGGCTCGCTCGGCGCGCCATTTGTCTTCGACGACATTCCGCGGATCGCGCGCGCCGATCCGACAAGTCTCGAACTTTGGCCGCCGAGTGTTTGGCTGTTCGGCACGCAGCGACCGCTCGTGCAGTGGAGCCTCGCCCTCAACCACGCGATCGGTGGGTTTGATCCAATCGGTTACCGCGCTGTCAATGTGACCTTGCACGCCAGTGCCGCTGTGACACTGTACTTCATCGTGTTGAGTGCGCTTCGCATTTTGACTGCGCGGGAGATGTGTGTTGTTCCAAAAACATGGGAAAACGGGCTCGCGTTTGCAAGTGCGTCACTCTGGGCACTCCATCCTGTTGCGACAAGTGTCGTGAGTTACATCATTCAGCGAGCAGAACTGCTTGCTGTGCTTTCGACGATGCTCGCGGTTCTTTGCATGTTGCGTGCTCACGAATCAACGGGAAAAAAGCGTTGGATATACGCCGTACTCGTTCCAAGTTGTGTCGTGCTTGCGCTCTGCGCAAAGCCAACTGCGGTCGTTGCGCCATGCATTGTGCTCGCAGTCGATGTATGTATGACAACTGGCTCGTGGCGCCGAACGCTTGCGTTGCGATGGCCGATGCATCTTGCCAATGTGCTCGCACTGTCCATGCTGATCTTTTTCGGTGTTGTAGCGGGAGTGCTTGGAAACACAGGAAAAATTGCTGGCTACGGATTTGATGTCGCTGGCACAACCGCCACGGACTACTTTCTACTTTCCATGCGTGCGTGTGGGCTCTATGCGCGGATGACTGTTGATACGAGCGTTCTCGCGATCGACAGAGGCGTTGACGCATTGGCGCCGCAGTGGATGGCCATTGTTGGTTGGACCGTTGCGTGGACAAGCATGGGTGTGTGTGTGTGGGCACTCACTCGACGACGCTGGTGGGGTGCGATTGTTGCCTGCGTTGTCTTGCCACTGCTGCCGACCACAAGCGTCATTCCAGTCGCCGACGCAGCTGTCGACCATCGCATGTACGGACCGCTCGCTGCAATCATCGTTGGTGTTGTCTGTGTTGTGGCAGCGCTGTCAGTGCGTTTTGGCAAGCCTGAGGTTTCGCAGCAAAATTCGAAACAGTCTGTGGTCGCGGCACTGGCACTCGCGGTTCTTTTGATGTTTGAATTGCGCGCAAATGTGGCGCGTCAACGCGAGTACGAAGACCCAATCCAACTTTGGTCGGGCGCGATCGAGCGAAGCCCGCTCCACGCCCGTGCGTATATCAATCGTGCGGGGCTGTTGCTTGAGCAAAGTGATCAACCTCGTGGCGGTGAAGCCGATGTTGAAAGCGGTCGTGATCGCGACGCCGTTCTTGAGCGCGCCGCGCATGATCTTCAGCGTGCGGAGCAACTGGCGCCCGGTCGACCGATGCTCTTGGTGAACCAAGCGATTCTCGACTTAAAGCGCGGCAATGCAACGCGCGCGCTTGAGCGGCTGAATACGGCAACCGTTCGAATGCGCGCTGACGCACCAACCCTTGGTGCCCGAGGTGATGCGCTGCGCATGCTCGGTCGCTACGACGAGGCTGCGCGGTCGTACGCGCTCGCAGCAGAACGAGCGCCGTCTGATGCGATCTATCCGTTTCTTGAGGGAATCTGCCACGCAGAAGTTGGTGCATCTGAAACCGCACTGAACCGCTTTGATCGCGCATTGCAGTGTGCGCGCGATCCAGCGTTCTGCGCGAGCGTGCGCTGTCGACAAGGGGAGTTGTTGTGGATGCTCGGGCGTCGTGCTGAAGCGATCACCGCGTTCGAGGCCGCATTCGCTTCGGATCCTTCGCATGTGGCTGCGCGCGAGTGGCTTCAGAAAGCGAACGACCATGCGCATTGAGGATGCATCGTTGAAGAACTCCACGCATGGACAGAGGAATGTCACGCTGATCATTCCCGCGCGTGATGCAGCACGAACCATTGGTGTATGTCTTGAGAGTGTGATCGCGATTCGTGATCAAGACGGTTCGCCACTTGCAAGAATCGTGCTTGTTGACGACGGATCACGCGACACGACCGTTCTTGAGGCAAAAAAGCGGGATATCGAAGTACTCGCATCGGGAGGGCGTGGCGCGGGTGCTGCGCGAAACACCGGACTCGCTGCCGCAACCACCGAATTGGTGTGGTTCGTCGATGCAGATTGCGTTGCTGCGCCAGATGCGCTTCGATTTCTTGTGCCGCACTTCGAAGGGCAAACGGTTGGCGGTGTGAGCGGCACCTACACCATTGCGCCCAAGGCAACGCTTCTTGAGCGACTCATTCACGAAGAAATCATGGTGCGTCATGCACGCATGTCAAGCGAGGTGAACTTCCTCGCAACCTTCAATGTGCTGTACCGACGATCGGTTCTTGTAGACCTCCAAGGATTCGATGAGCGCTACTTGAAAGGGCAAGACGCGGAGCTGAGTTTTCGCGTGTTAGAGGCGGGCTATCGGTTGCGTTTTGAGCGTCGTTCTGCTGTGCGGCACTTTCATGCAGATCAACTGCGAAAGTATCTTCGTGTGCAACGCGGGCAAGGCTATTGGCGAGTGGCGCTGCATCTCGAACATCGCGGTCGGGCAAGCGGCGACAGTTACAGTAGTGCACTTGATCACGCGCAGCCGTTTGTCGGAGTCTTACTGCCGCCGAGCTTTCTGGCAGTACTGGTCGCGCTCGGGGGTTCGCTTGCGCTGCGCTTGTTGCAGAGAGATCAGGCATGGCAAGAACTCACTGACGCAGCATTGCTTGGAGCCTTCACGCTTTCGTGCATTCTTCTCTTCCTGCTGTGTGTCATGCAACTGCCGATGACGATGGCCATGGTGCGGAGAGAAGGCGCGAGTATGTTCGCGTTCATTCCTCTTGGCGCCGTTCGTGCTGTCGCGCGCGCGATTGGGCTTGCGCATGGTGTGTGTGATCGAACGCTTGGGCGGGGTGCGATCGCCAAGGCAAGCATGGCGCGTCGCATCCATGCAAACACGGTCACAACGGAAGGGCGGGGCGCATGAACGCTCTTCCGCTTCTCTTTTGGCTGCTGCTTGCGCTTCCTGGATTTTCTGTG
>JASGCF010000417.1 GCA_030054275.1 Limnohabitans sp.
GCATGACCACATAGTCGTCTTCAACGATCGGAATCTCGCGCCCAACAATCGGTAGGCGCAACTTCTTGCCGCGCAACGCGGCCGCGCGCGGATCCTTCGGATTCACGGCAACCGCGGTATCGCCGAGCATGGTCTCTGGACGCGTGGTTGCGACGGTGACATGGCCTGAGCCGTCGGCGAGCGGATACTTCAAGTACCAGAAATTTCCGTCGACCTCTTCCATCTCGACTTCGTCATCGGCGAGTGCCGTTTGCGTGACCGGATCCCAGTTCACAAGCCGCTTGCCGCGATAGACGAGGCCGTCTTTGAAGAGCGTAAAAAACGCATGACGCACGGCGGTCGCGCATGTGTCATCCATCGTGAAGCGCGTGCGGTCGAAATCACACGAGCAGCCCATGCCCTTCAACTGACCGAGGATCGTCGCCTCGTACTCGTCCTTCCACTCTTGCACTTTTTCGACGAACGCTTCGCGCGTGAAATCCGTGCGCTTCTTCCCCTGAAGCATGAGGCGCTTCTCGACCACCGTCTGCGTGGCGATACCCGCGTGGTCGGTGCCCGGCATCCACAGCGTGTTGCAACCCTTCATGCGGTGATAGCGCGTGAGCAGATCTTGCAGCGAGTTGTTGAACGCGTGTCCGAGGTGCAGCGCAGCCGTCACATTCGGCGGCGGGATAAAAATCGCGTAGGGCGTGCCCGTCGCGGAAGGATTCGCGTGGAAACACCGCGCTGCATCCCAACGCGCATGCACGGCACCTTCCGCATCAACCGGAACATAGGCCTTCGGAAGCTCCACAGATCCGCTTGCTGGAAGCGAGCCGATTGGATTTGCGGACACTGCACTGGCTGCACGAGGAGTCGCTTGGGACATAGGGGCGCAATTCTACATCTCGAACGCGCGCAGCGGACCGCGCGGACAGAGGGCGAGGATGTAGAGTGGCACCATGAAGTTCATGTGCTCGCAAGTCGCGTTTCCTCTGCGCCGAGGCAGCATTTTCGCCGCAGGCTGCACTGGCGTCGCGATCGGGGCGCTTCTCTTTGGCGCAGCATGCCAGAAGGAAGACGATCGTGCGCAAGCGCGCGAACAGCCGAAACAACTTTCGCGTGCCACATGCGACGAAGCCATTCGTGCCATCGAGTCCTACATTGCCGCGAATCGCACCAAAGAAGCCGAGATCATTGCCCTGAAGTTGCTTGCGCAATCGGCTGAAGCATCGGGAACCGACGCAGCAACGCGTCGATTGGTGGATGAATATGCAGCGCGTGCGCTTTTCGCCCGCGCGGAACTCGCGCGCACCGAACTTCCACCGCGCGAGCGCCAGCGGCTTCTTGCCGAAGCGGCGCAGTGTGCTGCCCGCGCTGCACGGGAACCGGCCTCGGTCGATGCCTATCGCTTTGCAGCAATGCTGCAAGATCGCACGGGAAATCGCGAAGTTGCAGCCGAACTCTACGAGCGCGCCTTGCTTCTTCAACCGGATGACCCGGCGACACTTCTACCAGCTGCGCTTGCGGCCCTGGCCAAAGATGCTCGCTCGATCAAGGCGCGTGAGTACGCAGCACGCCACGCCGCGACTGCACCCAATGCCGCTTGGACAAGCGCGTTGCGCGCAGAGATCGCACTTGCAGACGCGAATCCGAGTGCTGCAGTACAGGCAGCGGAAGAAGCGGTCGCACGCGATCGAGAAATGCTTGAAATGCGCGTTGTGTTGGCCAAGTGCTTGCGCGCTGCCGGACGCGCCGCCGATGCTGCGCGAATGCTCAGCGCACTCGACCCACAAGAACGCGCGAAGGCGGCCATCGCCACGCAACTTGCATGTGCGCTGCAAGAAACAGGCGACTTTGCGCGGGCTGCAAGCGTCTGGCGCGATGCCGTACGAAACGACCCCACCGATGCGTTTCTTCGCGCCGAGTGCGCGCTTGCACATCACCGCAACGGTGATGACGCAGCCGCTGCTGCAGAACTCACCGAACTCGACGCGCTTCCCGATGGGTTCATGCAGCGTGCACGGATTGATCCCCTGCTTCGTGAATCGAACCAGCCGAAGTTGCCATCGAACGGAACTTAGCGAAGCGCTCGTCCGCCATCGAGATAGATTGTTTCGCCGGTCATGTTCGGCGCTTCGAGGGCAAGGAATCGCACCAATCGTGCTGCGTCTTCTGGCGTACCCGCGCGCCCAAGCGGCGTGCGGGCAAGGATCGCTTCTTTCGTAGACTCGGGAAAGTCATCCGGCCAAAGAATGACACCAGGCGCGATGCAGTGCACGCGTACTTTCGGAGCCATTTCGACGGCAAGTTGACGCGCAAGCGCTGCAACACCGGACTTCGCGATGAGGTACGGCGTAAAGCTCGGCCGTGCGCGCTCAAGCGCGTGAATATCGCTGAAGAAAAAGACACTCGCGCCACCGGAAAGTTGCGATGGTTCCATCGCGCCCCGCAGCGCCTGCGTGAGAAGCAACGGTGACACGACTTCAACCCGTTGCGTTCGCTCGAAACCCTCGAGTGTGATGGATCCGAACGGCTCCGGTTCGTACTTCGATGCGTTGTGGACGACCACATCAATCGGGCTCGAGACGCGTGCGCGTTGCGCCAGTTCATGCGCAAACTGTTGCGTGCTGTGCGCATCGA
>JASGCF010000063.1:0-9051 GCA_030054275.1 Limnohabitans sp.
GTTGAGGTTCGACGCGTGTCCACGCACGGACTTGGCCGCTGGAACGAGTCGCGTGAAGCGCTCGACGACGCGCGATGGACCGCGTCACTCGAACCGCGCAAGGGCGGCGGCGAAACACTTGTGATTCGTACCGATACGCCGAATCCAGAAGAGCATTTCCATCACATGCAGGTCACGGTGATTGCGCCAGCCCTTGATACGGTGAAGGTGCGAACGACGAAGGGCGATGTGACGGTGATTGAAAATCAGGGCGCCGTGGATATCGAGACGACGCTCGGCGATGTGCGCATGATGACGCCGTGGCCGATGACGAATCCGATGACGATTATCACGAGTGAGGGTTCGATCGATTACCGCGTGCGAGGTGAGTCGAAGGGCGTTTTCGATTGTGAATCGCACGGAGGCCAAGTTCGCCAACGCTGCGAGTACGGTCACTGGCTTGCCCTCGACACAGACAACGATCACGATCGCTTCTACGCCGTCCTGAACGGCGGCACCAATCCAGTCGTGCTTCGTACGAGCGATGAGAACATCCGAGTTGCCGTGGTTCCGAATCCGACGGCTGTTGGCGTGTACATCCTTGATCCGTGATTCATGATCCGTGATTCTCGATCCGTGATCCCCGATGTGCGACGACAACATGTGAGCCGCCCGTTCGCGGTACAGTCCTCCCGTGAAGGAAGTTCAAGACCACTGGTTCCGCCTCGCGAAGGAAGAGGGCTATCGATCGCGTGCTGCGTACAAACTCATCGATATCGATGATCGCAAGCGGCTGATCCGTCGCGGTGATCGCGTTCTTGACGCTGGCGCTGCACCAGGAAGTTGGTCACAAGTTGCAGCACAGCGCGTGGGGCCAAAGGGTGAGGTTGTTGCCGTTGATCTCAAGCAGATCAATGGCGGTGGATACCCGCCGAATGTGCGGTTGATTCAGGCCGATTTGCGCGACCTTGATCTTGATGAGATGGGTGGTCGTCCATTCGACGCTGTGATTTCCGACATGGCACCCGATACGACAGGCGACCCGATGGGTGATGCACTGCGCTCTGTGCGGCTTTGCCATGATCTTCTTGATCGTTGCGTGGATTGGCTGCGGCGTGGGGGAAACCTCACGATGAAGGTCTTCGAGGGCGGTGAGTACCCCGAACTCTTGAAGCGCGCGTCGCGCATGTTTGAGGAAGCGAAAGGCTACAAACCTCGCGCCTCTCGGCAGGAAAGCGTTGAAATGTTCATCGTGTGCCACGGTTACCGCGGTGGCGATGGACGCGTTCCGACCGCCGAAGACGCATTACTTCCGAAACGCAAGCCATCGAAGGGTTGGGGTTCGTAGGCGCAGGGATTGCCCGCTGCGCGTCAAATCTGCCTCTCGATTGCCCTTGGCTGAACTTTGGGTTCCTGCGAAAGCGGTTTGAGAGCGCGTGGTGCGGTGGGCATGGTTCTTGCCTTCGACCCGTGGCGTTCCGCACATGAGCGGCGCGTCATGGAGACCCCCATGCAGATTCAAGGCACCCCCTCCGCGATGATGTACCCGGCCCGCCCAGCGCAGCGGCCCGTTTCGAATCCCGCGTCGGCGCTTCCCCCGGGCGCAACTGCGCCAGCCGCGCAAGGCGGACCTGCGCAACAACAGATCGATGTTGCCAAGATTCTCGAGCATTGGGGCACCTCCAATGCAGAAGCGGATCTCAACACGGACGGCATCGTGGACGCGCAAGACTTGGCGCTTGCGTCTTCGCAGCAGAACAGCGGCGTCGGCGGAGTTGCCAGTGGTTGGGGCCAGAGTGGCGTGAGCGACCTGAACGGTGACGGCATCACCGACGCAACCGATTTGGCGATGGCGTTGCATGAGCAATCGCCGAATGCGCCAGAAACGCGTCAGGCGGTGGTCACGAGTTTGGTCGACGCCGCCTTCCAAGCGCGCGACAAAGACAATGACGAGTCGCTGGCTGCGCAGGACTTTGCAGACAACGGCCGCATTTTCAAGAAACTCGACATCGACGAGAGCGGCCGCGTCGGACGCGAAGAACTCACGAAGGCGCTCACGGCGCAACTCGATCGATTCATGAACCAAGTGCCCAACGCGCAGCCGACTGCCTTTGCAAAGCGATGGCTTGAGGCGTTCACTGGAACTCGTCCGGCACCAGACCTTGGCAATTTCACGCGCGTGCAAGAGCTCTTTGCGAAGGGCCCGACCGCGACGCGAGGCGTCGGCATCCTGTCTGCGCGCGCCTGACGAAAGTCCGTGCGCGCATCGAACACGCCCGTGGCAGGACGCCGCGGGCTGTTCGCTTTTTGCAGTCGCCTTTTGCAGTCGGACGCGCGGCGACCTCCGACAACGCCTCGCAAAAACAACGAATCCCGCTCACATCGCGCGGGAGTCGAAGGGGAGAAAGAAATGACTGTTCCGAACCCTGTTTGCTGCGTGTCTGTCGCGGGCTTGCGGTCGGTTGTCCAGTCCGACCGACTTCGCGTGTTGCGTGCACGAGGCGTGCACGGTTCGACAAAATCAACCAAATCCCTCACGGTCGTGGGGTATGAGGCGCTGTGAAGTTGGCGGGTGCGTTTGGGGCATCCGCCCGATGAAATTGCCGAACTTTCGCCCGCGGCTGCGCGTTGTCTTGGTCGTCCGTCACGATGGAAGGTCGCAGCGCTTGGGACGGCGTGTGCGGCACGATCGACCGAAGTTCACTCGAACGAACGCCGATCAGAAAAACTTCAGTTGTCCATCGTTGGGAACGGAACGCATCTCCTCCTCTCTCTCGCACTGCGCCGACCGCCATGTTTCAAACTGGGTCGGCGCTGTGCGTTTTGGAGCGTGCGATTCGATCGCTGCGTGCGCGGATGCGACCCGTGCTCACTTCCGCGAGCAGGTGCCCCAACTCTGGAGCAGCACCGAGAGGTCCGCGCTGTCGATGACGCCGTCGGTGACGATGTCGACACCCGGGAGCGTCGTAGCCGTGCCCCACGCAGCGAGCAGGACAGAGAGATCCGACGTGCCAACCTCGCCATCGCGGTCAAAGTCGGCCGGGCAATCGGCGAACGGCGCCTCGCAGAGGTCGAGGATGCCGTTGCGGTTCGCGTCGGCGCCAGGCGCGCTTTCGATCTCACAACTGTCGACGATGCCGTTCGCGTTGCAGTCGACACTCGTCGCCGAGAAGTAGCGCACGCGGAACTCAAGCCACGAGTCGATGGTGCAGCCGTCGGGATCGACCGCAAGCGAGGCCGTTGCGCGCAGCGTGAGCCCGCCGTCGGCCGCGATCTCGCCGTTGAAGGTGTTCGCCGGGACGGTGAAGGTGCGCCATGGGATGATGATGTTGCACTCGCCGCCCGCGGCGAAAGCCGTGCCAAGTTCCACATCGCCGCACGCGACGGTGACGAACTCGAGCGCGGTACCGAAGTCGCCGCGCGCGCGGACATCGATTGTGACGGGCGTCGCGGCGCGCGCCGCAGCGGGGATCGTCCACGCTGCCGGCGAACCGACGCCGATCGGCGTGAACTGCTCGGATGTGCGGTCGATCGACAGCAACTTCTCGCATGCGTCGCCGACACCGTTGCCGTTGCAATCCTCAAGTCGGCCAAGCAGCGCATCGCATGCGTCGTGCACGCCGTTGCCGTCGCAGTCGTGGCCCTCGAGTTCCTCGAGATCCGAGATGCCGTTGCGGTTGCAGTCGTCGTCGACGACCGCGACCACATGCGCGGACGAGACGGAAATCGACGACACCGGCGGCAGCGCCGGCGGCACGATCGTCGCAACGCTTCCTTGGCAGGTTCCGCCGGTGGTGCAGCCCCACGCGCGCACGGAGCCGTCGGCACGGATGGCGACGCTGGTGCTTGCGCCCGCCGAGAAGGCGGTGACAGGCCCGAGATCCGCAGGAATCTGCGCCTCCACGAGCGAGGTCGGCCAGCCAGTTAAGAACCCGTTCGTGCGCCGCGCCAGCGCATGATTGAGGCCAGCGCTGAAGTTGGTCACGACGCCGAGCGTCGATGGTGGCGCAAGGCTCGCCGCGCCCCAAGAGCCGAGCGTTCCGTTCGTCCGGTGCGCGAGCGCGTAGCCATCTCCCGCATCGACGCGCGTGGCGAGACCGATCGAGGCTGGAACCGTCGACATCTGGATGTTCGGGCCCCACGCGAACACCGTGCCATCGGTGCGTACTGCCGCGCAGAAGTCGGCGCCGGCCGTCACCGAGATCGCTGCGTTGAGTGCCGCTGGCTGCTGCGAGGCGTAGCGGCTCCACACCGAGAGATCGGCGCGGCGACCGATGAAGGTGCGTCCGCCGCCGCTGAGGCCTTCCGAGAGATCGAAGTCGATGGAATCCTCGGGCGGCGGTAGCGAGCCGAACCGACCCCACGAGAGAAGGCTTCCATCGCCGCAGAGCGCGGTGGTGGTGTCGCCGCGCGCATGCGCGATCCGCGGCTCTGGCCCGATGGCACGCGGAATCGCAAGCGCGGTGCTGCCGGCGTCGATCCCGAAGGCGCGCACGCTTCCGTCGGCGAGCAACACCATCGTGTGCAGTTCGCCGCAGCGGACGCGCGTCGCCGGGCCGAAGTTCGTGGGCACGCGCGTCTCGCCCTGGCTGTTCGAGCCCCATGCGCGCAGCGAGCCGTCGGCACGCACGGCGACGGTGAAGGTCGTACCTGTGTCGACCGAGATCACGGGCCCGATTCCCGCGGGAACATTGCACTGCCCGAAGGTGTTGTTGCCCCAGCACGCAAGCGAACCATCGCCACGGCGTGCTGCGAAGAACGCCGCGCCGGCCGCGACCTCGACCACATTGCGGAGGCCTGCCGGAGGTGCTGCGTTCAGCGAGAAGACGGTGCCGTTCGTACGGAGCGCAACGATGCGGCCCGAGTTGAGTTCCTTGCCGAGCGCGAAGTCGGCATACGGCCCAGCAGGAATGGCGAGCGAACTCGCGCTGCCCCAAAGGACGATGCTGCCGTCGCTCTTCAATGCGCCCGAAATGTTCGGGCCCGCAGCGATCTTCACGACGCTTGCCAAGTCCGCGGGCACAGTCGCCTGACCCGATCCGTTGCTGCCGGCGGCGACGACGGTGCCGTCCGGCTTCAGCGCAAGCACATGATCGAGGCCCGTCGAATCGGTGCCAGCGGCGACCGCGGCGTACGGAACATTCGGCAGCGGGGAGGGCGCGCCCAGCGGGCAGACGATGAGCCGCCCGTTCGCGTCGACGATGTACGACACCGAGCGGCTCGCCGCCATGCCGAGAATCGGAGCGGGGATGTCGGTCGGCAGCGTGGCTGCGGTAGCCACGGATGAACCCCATGTGACGATTCGTGTGCGCGGACCGTCGTCGCCAGCGGATGCCGAAGAAATCGCAAAGAGCGGCGTTGCGAGGAGTGTGATCGCGCGCATCATCCGCACACTCCCCATGCGGCGAGCAAGAGCGAGAGATCGGATGCACCCACCACGCCATCGCCATCGAGATCGGCGTTCGAACCCTTCGGCGCGTCGCCCCAGTCATCGAGCATGCGCGAGAGATCTGAGGCGCCAACCTCGCCGTCGCCGTCGAGGTCCGCCGTGCAGCCGCTGAAGCCCTTCTCACACGCGTCGATCACGCCGTTGCGATTGGCGTCGGTGGCGTAGCCCGCCGCGATCTCGCACGAGTCGAGCAGGCCGTTCGCGTTGCAATCGGCGGCGGTCGCGGCGGTGTAGTCGAGATCAAACTCAACAGTCGAGCCCGTCGGGCATGCGCCGCCATCGACGGAGACCGACGCCACAAGTCGGAACTCGACTTCGCCGTCGTCTTCCAATGCGAGGTTGAAGAGTGGGATCGAGATCCAGACCGACTGCCAGCCGCTGAGCAAGCAGTTGGGCGCAGTATCAAGCACAGGCCCGAGGTCGAAGCCATCCATGAAGAGCCGCGCGGTTTCGAGCGGTTCACCAAGATCCGCAAGCGCGCGCACCGAAATGCGCAATGACGCAGCGGCGGGCGCTGCGTTCGGCACCGTCCACGAAACGGGCGCACCCGAACCGAACGGCGTGAGCACGGGCGACTGCACATCGACCGTCAACTGCTGCTCGCACGCGTCGCCGAGCCCGTTGTTGTTGCAATCCTCAAGCACATCGAGGAGCGCTTCGCAGCTGTCGTGGCGACCGTTGTTGTTGCAGTCGTTGCCTGCGATCTCGGTCGTATCAAGAACGCCGTTGCCGTCGCAGTCGCCCTCGTTGATCGTGAACGACGAGTAGAAGCCTGCGCCGATGGTCGCAGCGGGCGAAAGCGTCGTGCCGGGGAGATTCCCATTTCCCCAGCCGGTCGCGTAGCCGATCCCTTGGCGAGCCACCGTGTGCAGTCCACCGCCCGCGATCTCGACAACATTCGTGAGACCGGTCGGGATCGTGCATTGGCCTTCGGTGTTGCGTCCCCAGCACGCGACGGTGCCGTTTGGTCGAAGCGCGATCGAATGCAATCCACCCGCGGCAATCGCGGTGACCGTGCCGAGCGTCGCGGGCACATTGCATTGCCCTGCGTTGTTCGTGCCCCAACAGACGACCGAGCCGTCGGTGCGCAGCGCCATCGTGTGTCGCTCGCCGCCCGAGATCTGCGTGACGGCGCCGAGCGTCGCAGGAATCGTGCATTGCGCGTAGAAGTTGCTGCCCCAGCAGACGACTTGCCCGTCGGTGTTGATCGCGTAACTCGCGTAGTACGCCGTACCGATCGTGGTCGCCACAAGCCCCGAAGGTGGCGTTGCCTGTCCATCGGTGTTGCGGCCCCAACACGCGACCGAGCCATCGGCGCGCCGCGCAACGCCGTGATTTCCGCCGATCGCGTACTCGACCACGGCGCCGATCGTCGCGGGCACGGTGTTCTGCCCGTAGAGATTCTGTCCCCACGCGCGCAGTGTGCCGTCCGGTCGCTGCGCGCACGCAAAGTTGTCACCGGCCTTGATGAGCACGACCGGTCCGAGGTCTGCCGGCGGCTGGATGAGCGACGAGTTTCCCCACGCGCGCACGATCGGAAGATTGAGGCTGTCGCCCGCGAGCGCTGCACCGCCGAACGCGAGCGTGGCGAGCGCAGCGAATGTGGCTGTCAGACGCGCGCTGTTCGGGTTGCGCACCGTTGGGCTTGAGAAGCAGGTCATGGCGCGCACGCTCCCCACGCTTCGAGCAGCGTGCCGAGATCCATGCCATCGACGATGCCGTCACCAGTGAGATCTGCTTCGGCCGCCGCTTTCGGATTGCTCCACGCCGCCAGCAGTAGTGAGAGATCGGCGGAGCCGACCATGCCGTCGCGGTCGATGTCGCCCGTGCAGCCGTTGTCCGAACTCTCGCAACTATCGATCACCCCGTTGTTGTTCGCATCGATCGCGTAGCCGCCCGCGATCTCGCACACATCGAGCAGCCCGTTCGCGTTGCAGTCGGCGGGCGTGTTCGTGATGTACGCGAGGTCGAACTGCACGCGGGTTCCGTAGAAGCAGCCGTTCGGATCGACCGCGATCGTGCCGGTTGCCGAGATTGCAACAGCGCCGTTCGCATCGATCGCCGCGTTGAAGACGCTCGCGGGAACCGTGATCGTGCGCCAGTCGACCACGGTGCAATCCGGTGCTTGGGTGTAGGTGTCGACAAGCGTCGAGCCGACCCGTACAAGGCACTGCTCGGCGCCACCGCCGAGGTCGCCGAAGGCCTTCACACGCAGTTTGACGGGATAGAGCGCGCGCTTGGCCGCGGGAATCGTCCAGGTCGATTGGACGCCGTAGCCGAACGGCGAGAGCACGGGCGATGCGAGCGCGACCGCTTCTTCCGCCGAGCACGAGTCGCCGACGCCGTTGCCGTCGCAATCCTCAAGCCGGTCGAGCGCGATGTCGCAGGCGTCGTGCACACCGTTGGCGTTGCAGTCGTTGCCCGCGAGTTCGGTCGTGTCGTCGACGCCGTTCTCGTTGCAATCCGCTTCGACGATCACCGAACTGAAGAATGTGCCAAGCGCGACCGACTGAACTGGCGGCAGTGCCGGCATGTTTCCCGGGAAGCCCCAAGTGACGAGGCTTCCATCTGCGCGAAGCGCCGCCGAGATCTTCTCACCGGCGTGCACGCTCACGACTGGAACCGTGAGGAGGCTTGCGGGCACAGTGGTCTGACCGCTTGAGTTCGTGCCACCCCAGCAGAGGACCGAGCCATCGGCGCGCAGCACGACCGTGTGCGTGCCGCCGAGCGCGATGTCGGTCACCTGCGTGAGATTCGCGGGCGCGCCATTCAGCGGCGTCGCGAGGCCCCAGCCGAAGATCGTGCCGTTTGGTCGGAGCACGAGATTCGTCGAGCCGAAGGCCGCGATGTCCGTGGCAGCCGCGGCATCGGGCGGCACGAGATGCACGTTGTAGCCCGAGGTGTCGGGCACGCCCCACGCGCGCACGGCCCCGTCGGTGCGCAACGCGAGAAAGTGGTTGTTGCCGGCAGCGAGCTTCGCGCAGGCGCCGAGATCGGCGGGCGGCAGATGCTGAGGCTGGAAGCACGAGGTCGACGACAGGCCGAAGGTGGTGACGGCTCCGCTCGAATCGATCGCGCCGGCCGAGCGTGGTCCCGCCGCAATCGTGACGAACGGCAGGGGATTCGTGGGCAGGTTGGCGCACGGACCGCACGCGAAGTTTCCGACGCAGCCGAGCGTGCCATCTGGCCGAATGCTGACCGCGTAGCCCCACGGCGAGGTGATCGACGCATCGAGGCTGTGCGCCGCGAGGCCCGACGCGGGGCCAAGCGATTCCACCTGTTGGATGATCGTCGTCCAGTACCCGGGGGCGTTCTGCCACGCACGCACGCGGCCTGGAACGGTTGATTCGCCACCCGCAAACGCCGATGACGCGGCCGATGCCGCGAGCGCGGCACAGGTGGTCGCGACACGGCGAAGGTCCGGCTGGCACATCGAATGATGACGAAGGTCGCGCATGGTGGGCGTGGCGGGACGGCGAACGTGGTTGGACGGCGAACAGGCCCGCCCTTGATCAAGTCAGAACCGGCGGCGAAAAGTAACCTCTTCCCCGCCGGATCCAAGCGATTTCGGACGAAAGTTCCGCGATGTATCTGATACTCCGAGCGTCCGCGAATCAAACCGC
>JASGCF010000063.1:9151-11597 GCA_030054275.1 Limnohabitans sp.
CGGACGAAAGTTCCGCGATGTATCTGATACTCCGAGCGTCCGCGAATCAAACCGCAAATCAAACCGCAAATCAAACCGCGAATCACCCCGCGCACGCCACTGTGCCAAGCCGTCGCACCACTTCCTCGACATTCGCGCGCGAGTTGAACGCGCTGATGCGGAAGTAGCCCTCGCCGCAGCGGCCGAATCCGGCACCTGGCGTCGTCACGACGCGCGCTTCACGCAAGAGTCGCTCGAAAAACGCCCAACTGTCGCTTGCGCCGGGCACCTTGCACCAAACATATGGCGCACTTTCGCCGCCCCAAGTCTTCCAGCCGAGCTTCACGCAACCATCACGCAGGATGCGCGCGTTCTCCATGTAGAAATCAACAAGCGCTGTGACTTCGCGCTTGCCGTCCGCGGTGTACAGCGCTTCCGCGCCGCGTTGTACCGCGTAACTCACGCCGTTCGAGCGTGTGTTCCAGCGCCGCGTCCACATTGGGTGCAGTGCGACCGCTTCGCCCGCGCGCGTGTAGGCCTTCAACGATTTCGGCATCACGGTGTAACCGCATCGAACGCCGGTAAATCCGCCCGATTTCGAGAAACTGCGGAACTCGACCGCGCAATCGCGCGCGCCGTCGATCTCGAAGATGGATTTCGGTGCACCGCTTCGGTTGTAGCTTTCGTACGCGGCATCCCAGAACAAAATCGCGCGGTGCTTGAGCGCGTACGCAACCCACGCCTCCACGCGCGCGCGATCCATCACCGTGCCAGTCGGATTGTTCGGTGAACAGAGATAGATGATGTCGGGCGTGACGGCATGCGCACTCGGAACATCCGCGAGGAAGCCATTCGCTTCGGTGCAGGGGAGATAGGTGATGCCTTCGTAGCCACCGCCCGCGATGGCGGCGCCCGTGTTTCCAAACATCACATTCGCATCGACATACGCCGGGTACACCGGATCGGTGACGGCGATGCGATTGCCCGCGCCGAGAATCTCGAGGATGTTGCCGCAGTCGCCCTTCGAGCCGTCCGAGAGAAAAATCTCGTCATCGGCGATGTCGATTCCGCGCGAGCGGAAGTCGCCCTCGGCAATCGCGGCGCGTACCGATTCATACCCCGTGCCTGGACCGTAGCCCTTGAAGGTTGCACGGTTCGCCAGTTCTTCATTCGCCGCGTGCATCGCACGAATCACACTCGGCGGCAACGGTTCTGTGACATCACCGATACCGCAGCGGATGATCTCTTTCGCAAGTTCTGGTTTCTCGGCAGCGAACGCCGCGACACGGCGCGCGATCTCGGGGAAGAGGTATCCAGCGGCGAGTTTGAGATAGTTTTCGTTGACGTATGCCATGATGGTTCTCGGGTGTCTTTCCCGTTGGTGCGTTTCGCGGATCTGTGAATGTACGGAGATTTCTTCCTCGACGCCGCAGTCGAGCGCCGCTTTCGCGGCAGGCTGCGATAGCATGGGCAGATCGTGCTGCGATTCATCCGCGAAGCCCTTCGAGATTTCAGGCACACCGGCTCGGTGTGGCCTTCGTCACCGATTCTTGCGCAGGCGATGACTGCCTCGATTGGCAGCATTTCTGGCCCGCGTCGTGTTCTCGAAGTGGGGCCTGGTACAGGCCCGTTCACGAAAGCGATTCTGCGAAAGTTGCGCGCAGGAGATCGATTCGAACTGGTCGAAATCAACGAGAATTTCTGCAAAAACCTCGAGAAAGAGCTGCTCTCGGGTTTCCGCACGCGACATCCGAATGTTGATGTGCGTTTGCACTGTGCGCCGATCGAGGACGCGGCTGTTGAAGGTCCATTCGATGTGATCGTCTGCGGACTTCCTTTCAACAACTTTCCGCCGAAACTCATGCGTCAGATCTTCCGCCGCATGTTTGCGTTGCTGAAGCCAGAGGGTGAGTTGGTGTACTTTGAGTACGCGGGCGTGCGCGTGATGAAGGGGCCTGTCATGGGTCGCGACGGACGCGCACGACTCAAGCGCATCGATGCGTACGGCAAATCATTGCGACGGCGCCACGCAGGCGAAAAAGAACTGGTTCTTGGCAATTTCCCGCCAGCGATCACTTATCGCTTGAAAGGCGAACACGCAGCGAAGGCGCACGCGTCACGCAATGGCACGGGTAAAAAGTCCGCGTCAACTTCCGCAAAGGCGGCGTCCAAGCGCGCGCGGCGTGACTATCGCGGTGCGTGATCCCAACTCGCGGTGCGTGATCTCAACTCGCGGTGCGTGATCTCAACTCGCGGTGCGTGACGCACAGCTACATCACAACACGCCCGTGAATTGCTCTCCCGGCTTCATCGAAAGCGCGAAACCAGCAAAGAGATGCGCGATGCGATTGAGGTCGCGCAGGCTGGTCATTTCGACGGTCGTATGCATGTAGCGAATCGGGAGCGACACGAGTCCGCAGGGGATGCCGCCTTGGACAAAGATCGCATCGGTGTCTGTGCCGGAACC
>JASGCF010000418.1:0-1405 GCA_030054275.1 Limnohabitans sp.
CTCGAACGCCCTGAGAGCCAGATTCTCCCCTGAAGGCTCTTGCAAACCGCTGGTTCGGTCGGCAAGGTACGACACAGGCGGCCGCATGGCGCGCTCGATGCAAATGAGTTTTCCATGAGACACATATTTCGCACCCTTCCCGTCTTCGGACTCGTTGCCGGATTTCTCGCGCAGACCTCGTCATTTGCGGCGTTCACGGGTTGGAACGCGCATATCCGTCGCGAAGGGGCGTACTGGGTTGTCGACATCTTCGCCGGCTACTCGACTCCCCCGGGTGGCGCACAGTCGCCAGTTCGTCAAGTGCGATACTGCGAGGGTTTTGTCACCGGTGGCGTGATTGCCAACCTTCCGACGCTTCCTGGCCATGCAGGATGGGCTCCTCCGCCCGGTTTGTCGTCATCTGAAGCGTCGATGTACTCGCTCCTTCGCTACACCTGCAACTGGACGACAGGGCCTGTCTCTTGCGGCGCACCGGCGAACTTCGTGTCGCTTGGCGGTTTCCGAGATGTCGGCTACGGATGCTGGCACACTTTCGGCCCCTCAAGTGTGTGGCGTTCCCCCTACCCTGGAGAACTACCTACGCAATGGAGCACGACCGCGGGATCGCAAGGGGGTCTTGAGAGTCTGCTGTCCTCAGGCGACCCGCGGCTCAGTGAGGGCGCTGGACAGATGCAGGGCGCGCCTGCAGCTTCATATTTCTGGGTGGCGCACTTCAATATTCCCGTCGCAACGGCATCAAGCGTCTGCCGCGTGTATTTCAGTGCGGAAGCAGTTCATGCAGACGGCTCCATCGCGAGCTCAAGTCATGTGTTCCGTGTGAAGCCACAATCCTGTCCGGGCGACTTCAATGGAAACGGTACCGTCGACGGAGGTGATCTCACCGAACTGCTGGCGGATTATGGCCAGCCCTCTACATTCCTCTGCGACTGGACCGACATCGACCAAGACGGCGTCACAAATGGGCAGGACCTCGCGATCCTTCTCTCTGGATGGGGGCCGTGCACACCGTAAGGTGGCATGGGGCGCTGTCTGACGGATGTACCGGCCTAGGTGCAGGCGCGATCATCCAAGGCGATGGCTGGGCGAGAGTCTTCTGGACGAGAATCTCCTGCACGATGTTGCCAACAGTGATCACGCGTTGATTGGAGCGTTTGCGCAGCACTTCGACCATTGGTGGCATCAGCGCGTTTTCGCTATCATCGGACTTCTTTCTCGGGCATTAGCGCAGCTTGGTAGCGCGTTTGACTGGGGGTCAAAAGGTCGTGGGTTCAAATCCCGCATGCCCGACTGAGTGAGCAGAGTGCGGGAACCCTCAAACTCAACCCTCGCGAAAAGCGAGCGTTGAGTCGAGGGTTTCCCACTCTTCGGGGGTTTCCCACTCTTCGGGGGTTTCCCACTCTTCGGG
>JASGCF010000418.1:1505-2615 GCA_030054275.1 Limnohabitans sp.
CACTCTTCGGGGGTTTCCCACTCTTCGGGGGTTTCCCACTCTTCGGGGGTTTCCCACTCTTCGGGGGTTTCCCGCTCTTCCCGATCCGCGGTCGATCGTGCAGACTCGTCGCCGTCCTTTCCGATACGGACCCCGATGCTCCGACTGACCGAACTCCGACTTCCACTTGAGCACCCCGCCGACGCGCTGCGGCCGGCGATTGTGGCGCGGCTTGGCGTCTCCGACCAAGACCTCGAGCGTTTCGACATTTACAAACGCGCGGTCGACGCGCGCAAGAAGTCGTCGATCCTCTTTGTGTACACGATCGACGCGGTGCTTCGACACGAGGACAAGATCCTGCGGCGGCTCAAGAACGATCCGCATGTGAAGCAGACGCCCGACATGGAGTACCGCTTCGCGGCGACTTTGGATGTTGGTGCTCGATCGCCGGCAGCCCGCCCAGTGGTGGTTGGAATGGGGCCTTCAGGATTGTTTGCAGGGCTCATCCTCGCGCAAGCGGGCTTTCGACCGATCATCCTCGAGCGCGGCAAGATCGTGCGCGAGCGAACGAAGGACACCTTCCGCATGTGGCGGCAAGGTGTTCTCGACACCGAGTCGAACACGCAGTTTGGCGAAGGCGGCGCTGGCACATTCTCTGACGGCAAGCTCTATAGCCAGGTGAAGGACCCGCGTCATCTCGGGCGCAAAGTGCTGCGCGAGTTTGTCGAAGCAGGCGCTCCGGAAGAGATTCTGTACGCGAGCAGGCCGCACATCGGCACCTTCCGTTTGGTGAGCATGGTCGAGCGGATGCGCGCGAAGATTTTGGCGCTTGGTGGCGAGATTCGCTTCGGCACGCGTGTCGACGACATCGAGTTGGAAGAGCTTTCCGCGCCGGTCGTGAGTTCAACCACTCGCGGCCGCGAGAGTCTTGTTCGCACGAAGCGCGTGCGCGGCGTCGTGCTCGCGTCGGGCGAGCGCATCGCGACCAATCACCTCGTACTCGCGGTTGGACACAGTGCGCGCGACACCTTCGCGATGCTTCATCGTCATGGCGTCTTCATCGAGGCCAAGCCGTTCTCGATCGGGTTCCGCATTGAGCACCCGCAGTCGCTCATCAACCAATGTCGCTAC
>JASGCF010000064.1 GCA_030054275.1 Limnohabitans sp.
CGCGGAGTGGTCCTACAACGAGCGAGTTTCGCGTTTTCCCGAGCCCTTGATCGACGGCACGATGTACACGGGCTCCACCGCGATGAAGGATGGACGCGGCGCGAACTACTTTGCGTTTGAGTGGGGCGACGCGCTTGTCGTCGTACTCGACCCGTTCTGGTCGACGACCGAACGGAGCCGCGGTGGAGGCGGCGGTGGAGGCGGCGGTGGCGCACGCGGAGGGGAAGGTGGCGGTGGTGGTGGAGGCGCTGGCGGCGGCCCGAATGTCGAGAAGCTCGAGCCAACCGATGCAAGTTGGTCGCGCACGCTCGGTCGCGCACAGTACGACTGGCTCGCGGAGACGCTTGCGAAGTCGAAGGCGAAGCAGAAGTTCATCTTCATCCACCATCTTGTCGGCGGTATTGGCGGACAGGCCGCGCGCGGAGGTGTCGAGAGCGCCCGCTACTTCGAATGGGGTGGCGACAACGCAGACGGCAGCGATGGCTTTGCGCAGCGTCGCGCTGGTTGGCCGATGCCGATTCACGATCTCCTTGTGAAGAACGGCGTGACCGCGGTGTTCCACGGACACGATCACCTTTATGTGCACTCGACACTCGATGGAATCCACTATCAGTGCGTGCCGCAGCCTGGAAATCTCGCAGGGCATACGCGCAGTGCCGAGGAGTATGGCTACGCGTCGGGAACGCTCCATGGAAGCCCGGGCCATCTGCGCGTGAGCATGACCGCAACGGGCGACGCGAAGGTTGAGTTTGTGCGTACCGCGATCGCTGGCGCAGATGCTGCGGGTGGTGGCGGAGGCGGGCGTCGTGGCGGACAAGGTGGAGGAGGTCAGGGTGGAGGCGGACAGGGTGGTGGTCAGGGTGGACAAGCCCAATCCAAAGGTCAATCCGAGGTCCAATCTCAGGCCAACGGAGCCGTCATCGATTCGTACGACATCAAGCCGCGCGCGCAGGCCGCGGAGAAGAAGTGAGCGACTCCATGAAAACGACCGTCACCATCGCGTTGCCTCTCGTCCTCATCGGTTCCATGTTGATTGCCATGCAGGACGCGCCGCGCAGGCAAGGCGCAGGAAAGCAGCGCAAGCCGCCGCAGGACGGCATCGTGAAGCCCGAGATGTCGGACACGATTCGCGTGGCCGGCTACGCCGACAACTGGTTTGCGATGTACATCAACGGCAAACTTGTCGCGGTCGACTCGATCGACTTTCTACCGCACAATGTTGTTGCGATCGACATCCTCCCCGAGTATCCGATGACGATCGCGGTCATCGCGAAGGACAACGCGGATCCGAAGACTGGCTGCGAATACGGCCGCTCGATCGGTGATGCGGGCCTCATTCTCAAGTTTGCCGATGGCACGGTGACCGACGCCTCGTGGAAAGCGAAGTGCATCTTCCACGGTCCGATCGAACGCAAGACCGACGAGCCGAAGGTGCGCACGGAGGAACTTCCTGCATATTGGTTTGCCGTCGACTTCGATGACTCGAAGTGGGAGAACGCACACGAGTACACCGAAGAGCGCATCCAACCAAAGCAGCCGTTCTACGAGCACGACTTCAAGGGAGCGAAGTGGATTTGGACGGGCGACCTCGACCTCGACAACACGGTGCTGTTTCGGAAGAAGATCGAGAAGCCAAGTCTCAACCCCGATGCCAAGCGCCGTTGGACGACGAAGCCCGACATCGACACTGCGGGACCGACGCCGGTGAAGTGACGGCAGTCGGTGCACGAGGCGGCGCTGCTCCCACGGTGCCGGGTAGCTAGCGGGTGCGTGCCAGGCACAGACGGCAGGTGCCAGGCACCGGTTGTTAGCGCACAGAAGTGCCGTGGATTACAGGCGTTGTCGCGCGCTCGTCGCCGTACCCGCTTGGTGCCAGGCACGCGCGGCAACTGTGCGGTCTCTGCGCGGCACGGGCCCTATACGGCGTTGTCGCGGTCGCAGTACGCTGTGCCGCGGAGGTTCCATGCGCCACTTACTCGCTGCATTCGTCGCTGCCATCGTCGTCTTCTTCTGGGGGTTCCTTGCCTACGCGGCAATCGGTATCTGGGAGTTCGCCTATCCGACGACGAAGTCGGACGCAGTGATCCTCGAGACGCTTGACGCGGCGTTGCCCGATGACGGCGCGTATTTCCTGCCGTCAATGCCCGAGACCTACATGACCGAGACCACCGACCCCGAGGTCGTTGCGGCGAACAAGTCGTTCGAGGATCGGATGACGAAGGGACCGATCGCGCTCGTCCTCTTCCGGAAGGGTGGCATCGCGCCGATGGCGGCGTCGGAACTCATACGCGGTTTCGTCATTGAATTCGTCGCGGCGCTTCTCCTGACATGCGTGCTCTCAAGCGCGCGCGGCAGCGCTGGGCGGCGCGTTTTCCTTGGCTTCACGATCTCGCTTTTCACGGCGCTCGCGACCTGGGGCGTCGCGGGCAACTTCTTCCACCTGCCGCTTGCGTACATGTATTCGAACATGGCCGATGCGGTGATCGCTTGGACGCTTGCGTCGGTGGTCATCGCCTTGGTCCTCGGCCGCCGCGCACCTGAGGCCACGGTCTGAGGCTAACCTAGCCGCCCCCATGACTTCCCCGACTGGCGCAGGCTCCCACACATACCAAGCCCCGAAGGGCACACGCGACTTCTATCCGGCCGACCTCGCGGTTCGTCGGCATATCGAAGCCGCGTGGCGCTCTGCGTCGATCGACTTTGGCTTCGACGAGGTCGAAGGCCCGACCTTCGAACACCTCGAGCTCTACACCGCGAAGTCGGGCGACGGCATCGTGAACGAACTCTTCTCGTTCCGCCGTGCTGGTGGCGAGAACGATTACGCGCTGCGCCCCGAGTTCACGCCGACGCTGGCGCGCATGGTTGCTGCACGCGCGGGTTCGCTGCCCGTCCCAGTGAAGTGGTTCGCGATTCCGAACATGTTCCGCGCCGAGCGTCCGCAGCGCGGGCGTTTGCGCGAGTTCATCCAGTGGAATGTCGACATCTGTGGCGTGGAAGGTGCCGCGCACGACGTGGACGTCATCGCATGCGCGGTCCTCGCACTCGAGCGACTCGGTTTGCGGCCGACCGATGTCGAAGTGCGACTCTCGCACCGCGTCGCGATCGCGCGCATGCTGGCTGCGCTCGGGGTTGCCGACGAAAAAACTGGCGACGCGATGACGCTCCTTGATCGCCGCGACAAGTTGAAGCCTGAAGAGTTTGCCGAACGCGCGGGCGCGCTCGGATTGTCGCCCGACGCGGTTGCGCGTTTCGATACGGCGGCGCGCGCGACGCAGCGGTTGTCGGAGCCGCTTGCTTCGCTTGCTGCGAAAATCGGCGTACCTGAAGCGGAATTCGCGGCCCTCGATGAAGTGCGTGCCGCCGCCGAGCGCGCGGGCATTCTTGAGTGGTGCACCGTGGATGTCGGCATCGTGCGCGGACTCGCGTACTACACCGGCACCGTTTTCGAAGTGCATGAAATCTCGGGTGCAGAACGCGCGGTTGCTGGTGGCGGTCGTTACGACGGACTCGTCGAACTCTTCGGCGGACCGAAGATGCCCGCGTGCGGCTTCGGCATGGGCGATGTGGTGCTTGCGAATGTCTTGCGCGATCGGGGATTGCTCCCGGCTGACGGCGCTACGCTGTTGCCACGCCCCGATGCATTCGTGGTGTCCGCTGGCGGCGACGCTGCAGAAGCGCTGCTCCCCTCGCTCCTCATGCGCCTTCGTCGCGCGGGGCTGCACGCGCGTACGACGACAAAGACCACGAAGAATGTCGGCAAACTCCTCGGTGACGCAGGCAAGGCTCGCGCGCGATTCGCCGTGATTTTGGGTGCAGAACTTGCGGACGGCAATGTCGCTGTCAAGAACCTCGACGCCGGAACGCAGTCGGTTGTGCCGCTTTCCGACTTGGAAGTTCATCTTCGCGAACGCGTGTCGTGATCGCCAGTCGCGCGCGACTCAGCGTGCGTTGCGTTGTTTCGGGGACTTCTCAAGTCGAAACTCAAATGGCAGCACGATGAACGACTCGATGGCACGATCGTCGCGCATGGCCGGCGCATAACGACCTCGACGCGCTGCATCGAGAGCAGCTTCATCGAGCGCAGCGAAGCCGCTACTTGCGACAAGTGTCGTCGAATGTATGGCGCCATCCCGCGCGACGCGCACTTCAACCCGCGCTGTGCCTTCGTGCCCTAGACGCGCACTGCGACGGGGGTACTCTGGCTGTTGTACTTCGATCACGGTGGCGAGCGCGACGAGACCGCTGGTAGCCTCGGTAGCGGTCGATATTTCGGCTGCGTTGATCGCAAGTTCGCGTGTGGCAGCAGCGCTGTCGGAGACGAGACTCGAGGTACTCGTCGCAGCCGAGACGGTTCGCGCATGGCTCTCGAAACTCTTGCGCATCGGCGCCGTGGCGCGTGTGATGTGTGCATCGAAACCTCGCAAGAACTCCGAAGTTGTCGCACGCAACGCGTCATACGAAGGTCGCAGCGCGTGCGACACGGTTGCGAATGCATGGGGAGTGCTGCTCGGTGAAGCCTTTTTCGAAGTCAATATCGACGGTGCAGGTGCAGTCGGAGGAATGTCGACCGCATGCGCATCGGTGGCCCCATCATGCACTGTCTTCCCAGTGAATTCTTGGCTCGAGTCGACATGAAACTCGGAGTGCGTCGCAACGACCAGCACTTTCTCAACAGGAGATTCCCTCGGAACCTCGACAGCGATCGCAATCTCCACCGGTAACGCACGAACCATTGGCTGCACGGGCTGATGCACGGATGCGCGTTGTGCAGTGTCGCCGCCACTTGTGTTCGCAAGCGCGATCAACAGCGCAGTATGTGCAACAATCGATGCGCCGAAACCGGTCGCAATCGCGTTCGACTCGATGAACTTGGCAAGTGCTGCGCAGCGCATCGTGTGTGAGGATACGACAGATCGTCCCGCGCGCGGCAGGACCTTCCGTGCAAGTTTCGAAACTAGAACCGCCACTCAAGGCCGAAAATGAAGTTGATACCGGCTTCATTGATGCCTGATCCATGTACGCGGTAATCCTCGTTTGTCACATTGTCGAGAACCGCTGTCATCGAGACGCCGTGCGACAACTTGTATCCACTGCGCAAACTGAGTGTGGTGTAGCCCGGCGTTCCGCCTGGTGGAATTCGCTGCGTATCTGCGCGATCTGAGGCGGACAACTCTGTTGCGTCTTCTGCGTTCAGTACAACACCCTCGATCCAAAAGTTCCGCTTCGCAGAATCCCATCGCAAACCAACTTGTGTTGTGAGCGGCATCATGCGTGTGATTGGTTCGCGCACGACGACTGGTGCTGAGGTCGGATATCCGTCTACTTCGCCGTCAAGCCACGCAAGCGAGCCCCACAGTGTGAAGTTCTCTGTGAAGCGCCAATTCGCTTCGGTTTCGAAGCCTTGTATGAATCCATCGCCACTGTTTCGTTTGGTGACCTCACGATTCCCATCGATGATCGCGCCAGTCGGTTGACGAATGATCATGCCATCCACTTCGGTCCAAAACCAACTCGCTTGTGCGAAGAACTGCTCGTATTCGGTTTTCAACCCCACTTCATACGACAAGTAGTTTTCAGGAGAGAGGCTCGGTGCGGGAGTTTCAATTTCATTCGAACGAGCAGTATCGAGGCGAGTGAGGTCAGAAAGATTTGGTGCGCGAAATGCCTGTGAAATTCCGCCAAATGCATTCCAGTGTTCTTCGTGGTCAAGATGCACAACGAATCGTCCGCTGCCAACGAGTGAGTCATAGTTGTCTGAAAGCGTCGTCGAAGTTGCGGTCGTAGGGTTTTCAAATCGCCCTGCATCCACCGCCACAAAGGTGTATCGCGCTCCAGTGATGAACTCAAGCCAATCGGTCGCGTCGATCTCATTCTGTACATAGACCGCAGCCATGTCGTAGGTTGAATCATCGGCAATCGGGCCTTGAATTCGAATGCTGCGGATGGAGCCATTGGCGTTGAAGTCGGTGCGCGATGAGTCGACATCATCGTGGTAGAACTCAAAGCCGGTTGTCCACCGACCGAGCACACCAGATGCTTCGAGTTGGCCCCACAGTCCGATCGTGTCCACCGAGAAAGACTGCACATCGCGACGGCGGTTGAATGCAGTGCGGTCTTCTTCTTCTGATTGATTGCCGTACGACAAACTCAAATGCGCACCATCAAGATCTGTGCCAGAGCCGTCCGAATGAAACTGGATGTAACTCAACGAGCGATCTTGATCGAGCGAGCGTTCGCGTTCGTTTCCGATGGCTGTCCCTGCGAATGATTGCGCGTAGATCGTGCGATGCGTGCGCCATGCGTCATCACTATCGTAACTCTGTTGCGCAACGATGATGTGCGCGCCCTCGCTGACAGCAAGATCAAGTTTGAAATCTCCAGCGAGTTCGTCGTAGTTTGTTTGCGGCTGCGCACCTGACGCAGTGATGAGGTCGCCGTAATTCGCATAGGTCACGCCGCCATAGACGCCGGACGATCCGTCCCATGACACCGACAATTCGCCGCGAATGGTGTTGGATTGCTCCGCGGTGGAGACACGGTCGTACACGCGTCCACCGAACTGAAATGTTTCACCGCCGAGGGTTGGACCTTTGGTGAAAACATTGACGGTTCCGCCGATCGCGTCCGATCCAAAGAGCACCGAACTCGGCCCCTTCACAACTTCAAGTCGATCGATCGATTGGGGATCGACGGTGCTCCAGTACTGATTGGGTCCATCACGAAACACAGAGTTGTTGAGGCGAATGCCGTCGACGAGCAAGAGATTTCGAAAACCTGTGAATCCGCGGATATACGGAGAACCTTGCGCGTGACCGGTTTTCTGAATCATCACACCCGGCACATAGCGCAGCGCGTCAGGCAGTGTGCGAAACTGAGCGTCATTGATGTCGTCCGCCGTCACGGTATCCACCGACGCAGGAGCATCGAAAGTCGATCGAGCACTGCGAGTTGCAGTGACCACAATGGGATCCCATTCGGATCGCGGAGTCTCGGGTGGCGTGTTCGCCGCAGTCGCCGCTGGCGCGGTCGTTGCCGCTGCAGATTTCGCATCGCGTTCCGCGCTCGTGGGCTCTGCTGCAACTGGAGGCGCCGGAGCGGTCGCGGGATTCGCAGTGCTCGTCGGTGACAGAGTTGACTCGGTGGGGGGCGTGGCCGGTGCGGCCGTTTGACCTTCAGCGTTCCGCGCACACATCGAAAGCGTTGCCGCCATCGTGCATGTTGTTATCGCGCCAAGCGTCGAGTGCATCTACGAATCGTATCGGACACGCGATGTCCCTGTGAGCGCATGCGGTCGCGGCAGTTGCGTGGATCCATCGCATGCACACCAATTGTGCGCTTTGCACCGATTCGGTCCGCAAACCTCAATCTCAAACCGCGGTTTCCCCTCAATCGCACTGAGTTTTGCGCCGATCTTCAAGGGTCCGTCGTCGCGAACTCGTCACCGTTCGCTCGTTCCCGTTGGAAAGGTTTGTCGATGCCGTTTGGTTTCTTTCGCAGCCAATCATCACCGATTCTCGCCGACTTCGGCAGCGCTGGATTGAAGTTGCTGCAAGTGTCAACAGGCGATCGCGCTGCGATCACGGCGGCTGCGTTCCTTCCCTTCGACGATGAGCTTCGTGCGCGTTCGATCGAGGAGCGCTTCGCGCATCTCGCAGCCTTGCTTCCGACGACGATCAAAGAGCATGGTTTCCGCGGAAATCGCGTTGTGGTGGCACCGTTCTCGCAGCACATGTTGGTGCAGCACCTTGGAATTCCGCTTGCCGATGCAGATCGCGCCGATAGTGCAGCGGCGATGCAGATCGCACTCACGCTCTCGTGTGATCCAAATGGGCTGGTTGTTCGAACAGAGCGCGTGTGCGAAACAAATCGCGACGGGCAAGCCAAAGTGGAGTTGCTCGCGTTTGCCATGTCGCGTGAAGATGTGATGCGCTATGTGGAACTCTTCCGGCGCGCGAAACTCGCTGTTGTTGGTGTGCACGGAGAAATCTCAGCGCTTGTGCATGCCTTCGACCATGTCAATCGTCGCCAGAGCGATGCGGCGGTCACCACGATGTATGTTGATCTCGGGTATGGCGGCACCAAAGTTGCAATCTGTCATGGCGCACAGTCGGTGTTCGCGAAGTCGATTGCCCTTGGCGGTCGATCTTTTGACGCGAAGCTTGCCGAGTCGCGCGCTCTGTCGCTTGCAAGCGCGCGTGCGCTTCGTATCGCAGAAGGTGTGCGTCCAGTGCGTTCGAACGCAGCAACATCAAGCGAGCAGACAATCGCCCCATCTGCTGGCGTCATCACCACTCGAGATGCAGGAACTTCATCATCAGAAAACGAAATGCCTGCGTTTCTTCGCATGTCGATGGCGAGAGACACGGCGCAAGTTTCTGGTCGAGACGCCGTTGTGACAGCGGATCGCCGCAGCAACATTTCAGCGCCTGCGCTCGGGGCCTCTCTTCCAACGGATGCAGCACGCAGTGTCGCTGTTGAATGCAGAGAAACGCTTGAAGCGTTGTCCGATGAACTCGTGATGTGCGTGCGATACCACGGGGCGCTCTTTCGCGAGCGTCGCATTGATCGCGTTGTCTTTCTTGGAGGTGAGGCGCGCGATGTTGGCTTCTGCCAATCGCTCGCAACGGCACTCCGATTGCCCGCAAAAATCGGCGATCCATTGGCCCGATTTGTTCCGAATGGCGAAATCCCCGCGGGACTTCCCGAGCCATCGCTTCCGCATCCTGGCTGGGCCGTCGCGTGCGGTCTCGCTGCATCTCCGACGGATCTCTAAAGCCCCCATCACCCATGGCGTTGTTCGAGCCGTGGCGGTTCACGACACTCTGTAAGGGAAAGCACCATGACAAATGCTCCGAGCTTTCTTCCCGATGACTATGTGCGCGAAGCACGCGAGCGTCGCAACAGCGTTGCTGCGCTTTCGCTCTTCGTCATCGTGATGGGCGCTGTTTTCGCTGCGTTTCTGGTGACGAATCGACAGTGGAGTGATGTGCGCGTCGCGCAATCCGAAGTCAATGAGCGCACCGAACAAGCTGCGAAAGAAATCGCAGAAATGAAGCGACTTGAAGCGATGCGCGCCCAAATGATCGAGAAGGCAGAGCTTGCGCGTGGTTTGATCGAGCCGGTTCCACGATCTGTGTTGCTCGCCACGCTCGTCAACACGATGCCTGAAGAACTTTCGCTCTTAGACCTCGAACTGAAGAGCGAAGAAATCAAAGTGACGAAGCCCGCCAACTCCAACGGAGCGACAAAGACCGACGCAAAGGTCGACGGTCGGGCAGACCAACGCGCGCGACGAACGACGGCCGGCGCGCGTGGAAAAGAGCCGGAACAGCCTGCGAAGCCAGAGCCTGTGCGACGGCGTGTTCTCGTCAATGCAACCGGAGTTGCACCAAACGATCTTGATGTGAGTCGTTGGATGAGTCAGCTCTCGCGGATGCCATTCCTCTCTGGTATTCGCCTTGAAGTCAGCGAAGAGAAAGAACTTCGCGGACGAACGATGCGGCAATTCCGTATTTCGATGCGTATCGAACCAGACGCCGATGTGCGCGGTTGGGACGGCATCGAAGCATTGCGAAGCCCAAAAGATCCAATCGGACGCGGTGCCTTTGCAGACGGATCGACCGTGCTTCCGTCAAAGAGCGCGGCACAGGCAACGCCAAGCGCAAGCGATATCGTCGGCACTCCGAATGATGAACCTGCCTTGCTTGCCGAAGAGCCGACAGAACGCGACATCAACGAGGGAGCACATCCATGAGCCAGCAACGAGGTGTTCGTGATTTGGCGTTCTTCGCGGTGCTCGTCGCTATTCCGATTGCGAGTTACTTCTTCGTCTTCGCGCCGCGAAACAATGAGATCGCAAAGGCACGCTCTGAAATCAGCGCGAAACGAACGCGTCTCGCGGATCTATCGCGCCTCACTGCGCGGATCGGCGACCTTGGTCGTGAGATCGCAACGCGCGAAGAAGAGCTCGAAAAACTCAATCAGAAACTTCCGGATCGCGAAGGTGTGGATCGCATTCTTGAGCAAGTCACCCAGATCGCACAGAAATCCAATCTCGCTGTTCGTTCCGTCACAGGGGGCAAAGCAGTTCCTGCCGGACTCGCCATGGAACTTCCATTGAAGACAGTCATCGAAGGGAACTTCGAAGGCTTCTATCAGTTCCTGTTGGATGTCGAAAGTTTGCCGCGCATTACCCGCATGCATGCCATGAAGATTTCAAAACTTGGCATGGGTCCGCGCGACGATCCGAAGGACGCGATGGGCGATGCGATGCGCGCAGAATTCACGCTCAGCATCTACTTCAACGGCACTGAGCCAGAGCCGAGTTCGCGCACAACGCGCTGAGTTTCGAAGCATTTCACACGATTGAGCACGAGAGGATCCACATGCGCTCCAACGCCCACGACAACGCAGAACAGGTCGACGACGAACCTCGATCTATGCCGCTCTCGTTTGAGGATTCTGCGGAAGCGCTCACGCTCGCCCCTGGGGCCACGCGCCGCAAGTTTGGCTTTGGCACGATGATGTTGTTGGGTGTTGTTGCGGTCGGGGCGATCGGTCTCTTCTCGATGCGCTACTTCGCGCGCCACGGAAGTGCTGCCGAGACACAAAGCGACGCTGGTAAGTTGGTCGAGTCGTTTCTCAAGGAACGCGGCGCATCGGATGCACAAACGGCGCTGCCTGCGGATTTACTTGGAATGGATGGGTCGACGCAACTCCGTATTGAACGCGATGAACTATCCAAAGATCCGTTCTTCTTTGAAGGTGCTTCGCCAAGTGTCGCTCCATCCGCTGCAAGTTCTGGCGCAAAGTCCGATCTTGGAACGCCGAGTTCGCAAGCAGAACTCTCACCTGAAGATCGTCGAGCTGCCCAGCGAGAGGGTTGGAATGCGATCATCGACTTGGCAGTGTTGGAATTGCGCGTGCAATCGACACTTGCCGCGTCACGCCCGTCTGCATCTGTTGCGACGGTGAACGGCAAAGTGATGCGGATCGGTGACACGGTAGAGACATCGAAAACTTCGGTGCGGTTCTCATTGATCGAGGTTGCAGTTGGATCTGCGCGATTCCGCGTGCGCAACGATGAGTTAGGCGTTGATCGCATTGTGACGGTTGCAGCGCAGCAGAAGATGTGACGAGAGAAGGTACTCCGATGGGACGCTTCAATATCGACGACATTCTTCGGCAACTCGGCGCGCCAAATCCAAACGCGCCCGTGGAGCGTGTTCCGCTACCGAGCAACAACGCGAGTTTGCCAAGTTCCACCACATCATCTGTCGTTGCTGCCGTGAAGCATGTGGAAGGGTCTGCAGCCGAGCAGCCAGTTGCGGAAACTTGCACGACGGCTGAACCGACTGTGTCCGACACAACGCCGCGTGCGATACCACCTGTCACACAACACGCGATCCACCACGGGCCCCAGCACGGGACAGCAGCACGAAGCGCCATGCCGTGGCCAGAGGATTTGGAAGCGCGTCGCGTCGAATCAACAGGCGTACCAACCACACTTTCTCGAGCGCGAACTGAAGATGGTGACATCGACGCATCGATGCATGATCTCTTTGTT
>JASGCF010000419.1 GCA_030054275.1 Limnohabitans sp.
GACGGAACGGAAACTGATGACGAGGCGGAAGTTGACGACGAGGCAGAAGGTGATGATGGCGTAGAGCCGCGGAGCGAAGGAGAGATAGGCTGATGCAGAAAGTTGCGCAAACAATGGGAATTTCGGCGAGTCGATCGATTGATCTCGTCGGCGACATTCACGGCGCCGCGGATCGCCTGCGGCGACTGCTCTCGACGCTTGGCTACACCAAGCGTGACGGCCGTTGGACGCATCCAAACAACAGCAGGCTCGTGTTTCTTGGGGACTACGCAGACAAAGGTTCGAATGTGGCGGGTGGCATCGAACTCGTACGCGAACTCTGCGACCACCGCATTGCTTGCGCCATTGCCGGAAACCACGACACCAACGCGCTTGCGTTTTGTTTGCGTCGAGGGAGCAAGCATTTCGATGCCCGTGCAGCCCATCGGAGTGCGACTTCAAGTTCGCCCGATGAACACGCGTGGATACGCCAACACAAATCTAAGAACATCCAACAGCACTGTCGCACGCTGCAACTTGACGCAAGCGCGTACCAAAGCGCCATCGAGTGGTTTGCGACGCTGCCGCTTTGGCTTGAGGTTCCAAGCCTGCGCGCTGTTCATGCTGCGTGGATTCCGCGTTCGATTCGCAAGATTCGTGCACTTGCTTCGCCCGATGGAGCGAGCGAGGTCGATGTTCGGCGAACCGACATCGCTTGGCTTGAGGCGCGCTCGATTGATGAAGCGATTGAACTGCAACACGCACGCCAGCAGCGGGGTGGTATCTCAGTTCGTGATTGGCATGCGCTCCTCGATTTGCGCACGATCATCGATGATGCAAGTTGCGAAGCCCACACTGTTGCAGAGGTGCTCGCAGCGGACAAGTCGCTGCCCGATGTCACGCACGCCGTTGCACTTGAGCGCGTGTTGAAGGGCGTGGAGTGTCCGCTTGGTACACAGAAATTCTTAGACTCCGAAGGTCACTCGCGTTCGCAGGTACGGATCAAGTGGTTCGACGCCGCGGAGGGACGCATGGTGGTTGACCACGCCTTGGTTCCCGCAGACCAACGCGCGAAGATCGGTGCCGGTATCAAAGAGCTCGACTTCACGACGCTTGCACGCAGTCTTGCAGAGACCACGCCAGACATGCCGCGACTTCAAGAAGTGATTCCCTTCGCTGAAAGAGACGCGTACAACGAATGCCCCGTCTTCGTCGGACACTACGGATTCAATCCGAATGATGCATGTATCTTGCTTCGCTCGAATGTCGCGTGTCTCGACACCAGCGCGTACGACGATGTTCGCGGCGCGCTGACCGCGTATCGGTGGAGCGGTGAAGAGGTGCTTGAGTCATCGGCGATTGTCATGCAGGCATGAGTCGGTAGGCGCGAGGCGCCTCCATGTGGTGTCTCCTGGTCGCGCGCGGCGAAGTTGCAGGCTCGCTTCGACAGCCACTTACAGGACGCCTTGTGTTTGATTCACGGCGCAATCGGCAGCCGCACTTCGATTTTCCGTGTTCCAGCGCTACTCTCGCCGCGCGGAATTCGTCCTCCGCACTCATTCAAATGGTTGTCTTGGGTCTTGGGTCTTGGGTCTTGATTTTGGGTCGAGATCTTTATGCAGAAGTTCTATCGGCACATCCATCGCCGTCTTGTTTCCGTCATGGCGTGTTCGACCATCGCGTCGTCGGTCGCGTCGTCGGTCGCGTTCGACGCGGCTGCATTCGCGGGCGATCCATCTTTGCCGCTCGCGCTGCAGCGTCAACTCACGCGCATCGCGAATCAGATGATCGCTCCTGTTGATCTTCCGATTGCAAGCAATGACCTGAGTCACCACGGTCTCGGCTATTCGGTGTATCTCGAAGTGCCGGGCTATGCGCCTTTCGAACTCGCGCGCGGCACGACAAGTCCGAAAGGCGGAGTGCCGATCACGCCGAACACACGGCTGCGCGTTGGAAGCGTGACGAAAACGATGACGGCGGTTGGTGTGCTGAAACTCGTCGATCAAGGGCGGCTTTCACTCGACGACACACTCGATGAGTTCGTGCCCGGTTGCCCGAATGGTGCGACCATCACCGTGCGGGACTTGCTCGGCATGAGTTCAGGTTTGCCCGAGTACACCGACGGCGACTTCGTTGTCGCGTGGATCGCCGAACCGACCGCGCCCTACACCATCGAAGACACCATCGCGCGCATTCAAGCTGGCAAGCCGATGTTTGAGCCTGGCGCAGAAGTGGTGTACACGAACTCGAACTACGCGTTGCTCGGCGAGATCATTGAGATCGCAGCAGGCGCTCCGTGGGCATCGTGGGAACAGTGGTTCACCGCGCAAGTGATTGTGCCTGCAGGGCTCACTTCAACCGTGATTCCCGAAGGGCAAGACATTGCGCTGCCCGCTGGCGCGCAGGGCGGTTGGTACTACTTCGATCTTGACGAGCCATCGAAGGAATGGCCCGCGCCAGGTTGGCATGATGTGTCGCTGCAGACGCCGGCTTACCCGAGCGCCGCGGGCTGCGCGTTCTCAACGGCGAGTGATCTCGCGCAGTGGCTCGATGTACTCACGACGGGCGCGTTGCTTTCGCCGGAGATGTTCGCTGAGCAGCTGACATTCCGCCCATTTTC
>JASGCF010000420.1 GCA_030054275.1 Limnohabitans sp.
CTGTCGTGACCAGCATCGCGGGGTACGGCAGGCTTGTGGGATTCGCAGGTGCAGTACTACGAACCAGCAAAGTATGTCGCGCGCTTGCGTCGCTTGAAGACTGATTCGAACCCGCTCCTCTTTCACATCAACCTCGAGGCAGGCCACGGCGGGCAATCGGGCCGCTTTGAGCGCTTGAAGGAAACCGCGCTGGTGCAAGCGTTTTTCATTGAGCTTGCAGACAGCGCAAGGTAAGAAGCCGTTCGTACCACCATCGTCCGTGCGCGACAGTTCGCGAACGCCTGCGTGAGTTTTCTGGAATTTCCTAAAAACGAGTTCATGAACTCCACCCCCATGGCATGATGGCAACAGGAGCGTTGTCCATGCCGATATTCCGGTTTGATCTGTGTGCGAGACTGTGGGGGGCGTCGATTGTCTTCCTCCTCATTGGGCAACTTGCGACAGCCGCGCACGGGCAGGATTGCAACGGAAACGGCGTCAACGACGCGGCTGATCTCGCAGGCCCTGTCGCCCGCGCCTATTGGCGATTTGAAGAGGCGAGCGGGCCATACCTCGACAGCGGCCCCATCGGATTGATCGGTGTCACCACAGCGACAGACGCGTCGCCCGCGGTGCCTGTGCTTCGCGTTCCACGCACAACAGCGGACAACTTTCTCTCGTGCGATCTCGGCGGGGCAGGTTCGATCACGGTTCAGGATTCGCAGGGGCATCTGCGTTTTGCTGGAACCAGTTTCACGATCGAAGCGTGGGTGCGGCTCGAGACGCTCGCAACAACGAGTTCGCCAAATCAGCGCCAGTACCTCGTGCAGAAGAAGGCGCTCAATGTCGCCGATTCGGGACTTGATTACGCCATCATCGTTCAGCGCGGCGCCGAGTACACGGGACTTGTCGCTGATTTCGGCAAGAACGGCGAGTTCACTGGGCGCGAATTGATGGTGCTCTTCGGCACGGGCTCCGGTGTGTGGGCTGTGACCTCGCATTTCCAGATCACCGACACCAACTGGCATCACATCACAGTCACCCACGACGCCGCGGCGCGCACCGTGCGCTTCGGACTCGATGGCAACTTCGAAACGCTGGACGCGTCTGGACCGTCACACTTTGCAAGTACAGGTCCGTTACTCATCGGCGCCCACACGAATGCAGCGGGCGCATACAACCAGTTTCTGCGCGGGGCTGTCGACGAGCTTCGCATCACGGCTGGAGTGATTGATCCGAAGCAACTTTTACGCAGTCACGCGATGGCTGATTGCAACAACAATCGCGTGCTTGACGAGTGCGATATCGCGTCTGGCCTTTCCAACGATTGTGACGGCGACGGTCAGCCAGACGAATGCCAGATCTTCGACGATGATTGCAACAAGAACGGCATTCCCGATCAGTGCGACCCAGATTGCAACGCGAATGGCATTCCAGACGACTGCGACATTGCCACGGGAACCTCGGGCGATTGTCAGAGCGATGGCGTTCCTGATGAATGTCAGTTGCAGCGTATACGCGAATTGAAGTACGACAACGGCTGGGCCCGCATCGCGTGGCGCGCGGACGAGCCGTACATGGCATGGCTCAATCGCTTCAATGTGGTCGATGGCGCGCAGTTTGTCGACGGAATTGAAGTGCTGTGGGGCATCATGCCTATCGGTACGCAGGTTCAAGCCTTCGTGTGGAGTGATCCGAACGGTGATGGAAATCCCTACGACGCGACAGTTTTGTGGAGCGGCACTTCGACCGTCGCGCAGACCGACACGCTGTCGCTGATCGAGGTGCCCGCAGTGGATGTCGGCGATACCGGCGCGAGCTTCTTTGTTGGCTTCATCATGGAAGCCACGACCGAGATGTTCCCGGCGGCTCTCGATATCGACGGGGTACCTGTGCCCGACCGCAGTTGGGGCATCGGCTCATTCAGCCCGATCGATCCGAACAATCTGCCTGCGAATGCTGTGGAGTACGGCACCATCAACAATCTGCTGTTCGGGAACACTTGGGTGCTTCGCGCGAGGACGCGTGGCCTCGGAACAGATTGCAACGCAAACGGTGTCCCCGATGCATGCGACATCACCGGCGGACTTGTCGCTGACGCCGATCGCAACGGCATTCCCGATCTTTGCGAAGACTGCAACGCGAACGGCATCGTCGACGGATTCGAGATTGCAGATGGTTCGAGCGCCGATCAGAACGCAGATGGCGTTCCCGACTCGTGCCAACTTGCGTCCAACGACTGTGATGCAAACGGAATTCCCGATGATGTGGCGTTGCCGAATGCGGACTGCAACGGGAACGGCATCCTCGATACTTGCGACATCGTCTCAGGCTTTGTCTTTGACATCAATGCGAACGGCATTCCCGACGATTGCGAAGATTGCAACGGAAATGGCACCGTCGATCCCGTCGACATCAAACTTGGACTGAGCGTCGATTGCAACGAAGACGGTATCCCAGACGAGTGCCAATTCGGAGCGCCCGCGGATCCGGTGCGGTACGCCTACGACGATGGGGTTCAAGAGGCGAACATCAACTTTGTTGGTGCAGTGCTTGAATTCGCGTGGATGAATCGCTTCACGGTTGTCGAAGGCGGCGAAGTGATCACCGCGGTCGAGG